>CAZLIW010000085.1:0-7597 GCA_964559325.1 uncultured Halanaerobium sp.
ATGAAAATGATGTTTTAATCTATACTGATATTACTGATGTTATAGAAAGTGGTACAGATAAGGCTGCTACAATAAAAAGCCATCATAATGTTGGTGGACTACCGGAAGATATGGAATTTGACCTGGTAGAACCTCTGCGCTTTTTATTCAAAGATGAAGTGAGAAAAATAGGTGAGGTAATTGGACTTCCAGAAGAAATTGTCTGGAGACAGCCATTTCCTGGCCCGGGTCTTGCTATCAGGATAATTGGAGAAATAGATGAAGCAAAATTAAAGATCTTAAGAAATGCAGATGCTGTAATACAGGAAGAAATTAAAGAAGCAGGTTTATATAAGGAAATATGGCAGTCTTTTGCTGTTCTTCCTGATCTGCGGAGTGTTGGTGTTATGGGGGATGAGAGAACCTATGGCTATCCAGTGATTCTTAGAGCTGTAACAAGTGATGATGCTATGACAGCTGACTGGGCAAAATTACCTTATGATTTACTGCAGTCTATATCAGTTAAAATAGTAAATCAGGTAAAAGAAGTAAATCGGGTTGTATATGATATTACTTCCAAACCCCCTGGAACTATCGAATGGGAGTAAATAAAAGAAAAGGGGTGTAGCACTTGTCTAAAGAGATTAGAGATAGATTTACAGAACAATTATTTGAAGCTGTATTAATGCTGAAAAATGAAGATGAATGCTATCGTTTTTTTTGTGATATTGCTACAATTGGTGAGATAAAGGCTTTGGGACAGCGGCTAGAGGTGGCCAGAATGTTAAAAAATGGGTATACCTATGATCATATTGTTGAGGAAACAGGAGTAAGTACTGCAACAATAAGTCGGGTAAAACGTTCTCTAGAATATGGAGAAGATGGATATAATTTAATTTTAAATCGTCTGGAAAAAGAATAAATCATTCTCTCTGCAGCGGTATCTCAGGATATCAGTCTGTGGGGAGTTTTTATTTTTAAAGATATAATGGCAACTTCTGCTGTTTATGCAAATTAAAGCAAATATATATATACTTTAAAATAGAATTATAAAAAATAAAGGATTTGCATTAATAATATAGAATATTGTTGATGGTCTATGGTAAAGAATAGTTAAAACCTGGAGGGTATTAATCTGATGAACAGCAAAAAATATGATGTAATAATTATTGGTGCTGGTCCAACAGGAATATTTACTGCGATTGAATTTGTAAAAAAAGAAAAAAATATTGATATTTTAATTTTAGAAAAGGGAACAGATCTTGAGCATAGAGTTTGTCCAATGAAGGAAAATCCTGGCACTGGATGTGTTAACTGTTCCAGCTGTGCAGTTGTTTCAGGCTGGGGTGGAGCTGGAGCTTTCAGTGATGGCAAGCTGTCACTATCACCTAGAATCGGTGGTAATTTGGAAAAATATATTGGAGAAAAATCATTAATTGAACATATAGAATATGCTGATGATATTTATATGGAATTTGGTGCACCAGAAAGAGTTTTTGGTGTTAAAGGAAATAAATTAGATGAAATAAAGAAAAAGGCGATTAAATCCAGTCTAAAATTTATTCCGGCCAGACTGCGTCATCTTGGAACAGGTTACAGTAAAGTTGTACTGCAGAATATGCAGGACTATCTTAACAGTAATGGAGTGGAAATTAGATTTGGAGAAAATGTTAAAAAGATTATTACAGAAAAAGATGAAGTAAAAGGAGTACAAACAGCAGTCGGTGAGGTAATTTATGCAGATTTTGTTGTCGCAGGAGCCGGGAGAGAAAATGCAGAATGGCTTAGCGGTGAAGCTAAAAAAATGGATATAAATACAGCCATAAATCCGATTGATATAGGTGTGCGGGTTGAATGTCCTGCTGTCATAACAGAGTATCTAACCGATAATATTTATGAATCAAAATTAATATATCAGACACCTACTTTTGATGATAAGGTGAGGACTTTCTGTATGTCTCCTTATGGAGAAGTGGTTAGTGAAAATAATCAGGGGCTTATTACAGTTAATGGCCACAGTCATTCGGATATAAAAACTGAAAACACGAATTTTGCCCTGCTTGTTAGTAAAACATTTACCGAGCCATTTCATGAACCGATTACTTATGGTAAAGATATAGCAAAGCTTGCTAATCTGCTGGCAGGAGGTGTTCTGGTTCAGAGGCTGGGAGACCTGCTCCAGGGCCGGAGATCTACCAGTACAAGGTTGGCCAGGAGTATAGTTGATCCTACTCTTAAAGACGCTACTCCAGGAGATCTGTCACTTGTTCTGCCGCACAGACACTTAACTGGAATTATAGAAATGCTTAAGGCTCTGGATAATCTTGCTCCAGGTCTTTATTCCAGAGATACTCTTCTTTATGGTGTTGAAGTTAAATTTTATTCCTCCAGACTTGAAGTAGATCAAAATCTTGAAACAAAAATTAAAAATTTTTATACCGGTGGTGATGGAGCAGGTATTACAAGAGGTTTAATGCAGGCATCTGTTTCCGGTATTGTGATTGCAGAATCAATTATAAAAAAATTATAAGCAGTATAATTACAAAAAATATTTTTAGCAGAATAAATACTAAAAACCGGCCTAATTAGGTCGGTTTTATTCTTAAAGTATATTAAAATCTAATGGTCTGGCTGCGGGGATTTGAACCCCGGACCTCTTCGTCCCGAACGAAGCGCGCTACCAAGCTGCGCCACAGCCAGTTAATTATCAACAAAAAATATTATAGCATAATAAAGTTAATAAGTAAAGTTTCATCAGAAAGAAGTTATCAATTTATAACTTTTATTATGATATCTTTTCTAAAATGCTGTTTTTAACTTCTGTAAAGGCTGTCTCAACTTTAGATGCATCACCACCACCGCCCTGTGCAGTAAGGCTGCTGCCTCCACCTCCACCACCAGTTATCTCAAGTGCCTGATTCAGTATCTGCTGCATATTTAGGCTGTCAAGGTTTTTGGAGCGGCTGAAGATAAATCTGCACATTCCATTTATATTAAGAGAAGAAATAAAAACAACATCTTTGTTTTTAGTCAGCTCTGATGCTAAGTATGAAAGCTCATTTTGTGTACTAATTTCCTGATCAGTAAATATTCTGGAAATGAATTTAATCCCTGCATAATCCTCACCTTCACTAAGCAGTTTTTCTGCCACAGATTTAAGAAATCTATTTTTAATAAATTCTTTTTCCTTCTGCAGATTTTTATTTTCTGCTAGTAATTTATTTACTCTTTCAGCAATTTTTTCTTCAGGGACAGATAAAAATTCAACTGCTTTTTGAAGAATTTTTTCTTTTTTATCATAATTTTTCAAAGCTCTTATACCACAGGAAAAATGTATCCTCAATCCATTTTTATAGTTTTCAAATTCATTGATCTTTATAATTCCTACTTCTGCTGTGGTTTCTGGATGTGTTCCTCCACAGGGAGAAAAATCATAATCATCTACTGCTATAATTCTAATATTATCTGAAACAGAAGGATCTTTTCTCAACGGCATATTTTTTAATTCTTCTTCTCCTGGATATATTTTTTTTACATTCAGATTACTGTAAATTATTTCATTTGCCATTTTTTCTGTTTTTTCAATCTGTGCAGGACTGAGATTTCTATCTGTATCAATGGTAAGATTGTTTTCGCTGAGATGAAAACCAACTGTTTTTGCAGAAAAATTTTTGTATAATACAGCAGATAAAATATGCTGGCCTAAATGCTGCTGCATCATTTCCAGGCGAAATTTTTTGTCAATTACACCTTTAATTAAATCTGTGTTAGGCATTTTTGTTACTACATGAAATATTTTGTCTTCTTCAGTGTATATTTTTTTTACCTCAATATCGTTTATAGTGCCTTTATCTGCAGGCTGTCCACCACCTCCAGGATAAAATGCTGTCTGATCAAGTAAAAGATGAAAAAAATTGTCTCTTTCTCTGGCATTCAGTATTTTTGCCTGAAATTTAGTAAGATATGGATCCTGATAGTAAAGTTTTTTTGTCATTGTTTATCTGCTCCTATTTTAAATTTTTTTGAATGAACTGCTGTTCCAGCAGTAAAATTATCAGATTTGATATATATATTTAATATATATATAATAATTAAAGAGTCTGTTTAAAATTCATGTGTTAATTAATATTTTATCCTATTTTCCTGTAAAATAGCAAATATCATTAAATATAATATATCTGCTTTTTTGTAAAATATTAACTTGATATTAAGATAAAATTAAAGTAAACTATAGTTAATTACTAAAGATTATTTTTAGATTTTTAATTGAAATCATTTAAAACAGGAGGAGATAGTATGAAATTAAACGTAGGAGATAAAATTCCAGAATTTAAGTTAAATGATCAAAATGGTGAGGAAGTAACTCTATCTGATTTTGAAGGAAAAAATGTTCTTTTGTCCTTTCATCCACTGGCCTGGACAGGTGTCTGTACCAAGCAGATGGAGGCATTGGAGAGAAATTATGATAATTTTACAAAAAATAATACAGCTGCAGTTGGTTTAAGTGTTGATCCTGTTCCATCTAAAAAAGCCTGGGCTGAAGATATGGGGCTTGAAAAACTAAAAATACTGTCAGATTTCTGGCCACATGGCGAGTTTGCTTCTCAGCTGGGAATATTTATTGAAGAAAAAGGGATTTCCGGTCGGGTAAATATTTTGTTAAATGACAATGGCGAGATTGTCTGGTTTAAGGTTTATGATATTCCTGAACTTCCTGATATTGATGAAGTTATAGCTGCAGTTGAAGACAACAGTTAAAAATAATTTTTTGTAGTACAAATATAAATGTTGATATATAAAATAAAAATATGATAATATGATTTTTAAAAATCATGCTGATTTTATGATACTTCCAAAGTAGACAGCCTATTTAATTAGACTGTTTTTTTGGAGGTATTTTTTTATCAAAAATTTTAAAAGAAAATTCACTCTAAATTTAATTTAGATTTTGGGAAAGAGGATCACTCAAAAATAAATACAGATAATTTTTATCTCTGATTTAACTTTTAATAAAGTTCAATCAGCTTGACAGTACATTAATGAGGGGTTAAAATTAACTTAAATTGAAATAAAATTAATACAAAAGGAGACATAAATATTGGATTTTTTTATAATTTTTTTAACTGCTGTACTGCTTATTTTTAATATTATAGGAGTTTTTATTCCGGCACTTCCAGATTCATTATTTTTCTGGATTGCTATACTGCTTTATAGATTTGCAATGCCCGAAATTTTATATTCTCCTTATTTTTGGACTGCATCTATTTTGCTGACACTGCTGATATTTTCTGCCGATTATCTGGCAAACATATATTTTATCAAAAAAAAGGGTGGTGGCAGAGATACAATGTTTGCAGCAGCTGTGGGGCTGGTGCTGGGGATAATTTTTCTGGGCCCGGTTGGTATTGCTGTAGGTCCTTTTTTGTTTATTTTTGTTTCAGAGTACTGGAAAAGCAGAGATAGAGAAAGTTCTTTTAAACTGGCTTTAAGTGCTATTATGGGATTTTTTGCAGGAACTGCAGCAAGATTTTTCCTGCAGTTTATTTTAATTATTTGGTTTATTATTGAGATAACTTAAGGTGGTTAAAATGCATACAATTTTTAGAGGTTCAGGTGGTAGTGGGAAAACTACTGAATTATTAAAAAAATATCACAGTATAGCTGGGAATAATGGTACAGAAGATATACTTGTTTTTCTCAGCAGTGCCCAAAAAGTAAGAAGTTTTAGAGAAAACATTAATCTAATGACTGCCGGAAATTTAAATATATACACTTATTTTGGCTTTGTTAACTCAGAAATAAAAAAGCACTGGCCGCTGCTTGAGGCAAATATTAAGGATGACAGATCAGTTATTGAACCAACTTTTATGACTATAGAAACCTCCCATTTTTTGATGAGTAATTATGTGGAAAAATTCCGCAGTAAAAAAAATTTTTTTAGAAATATAAAAGCCAAATCAGTCCAGATAGCTGTTCAGCTAATTGATAATCTTAACCTGGCTGCATTTAATCTCCTGTCATTAGCTGATATGAAAAACAGAATGATTTATTCTATTAATGATGATATGGAGAAGAAAAAATATATTGAAGAATCTTTAGAGATTATGAAAATTTTTCGTGATTTTTGTTTAAAATATAGACTGCTGGATTATTCACTGTCAGTAAGCCTGTTTAATAATAATATGCTTAAAAATATGGATTACTTTAGTTTTTTAGAAAAAAAATATAAAAATATTTTTGTTGATGATCTGGAAAAAATGGTACCGTCAGGACAGAAGTTTATAAAAAATATCATCGACAGGGGTATAGATGGATATCTTACATATAATGAACATGGAGGTTTTAATAGATTTTTTGGTGGTAATCCTCAGCTTTCTAAAAAATTATTTTTAGAAGATGCAGAAAGTATTATTGATTTTAAAAACAGTTTTACTGCTGCAGCTGAAAGTGATAATTTAGAACAGGAAATAAAATCAGTAATAGGAATGGGGAAGAAAAAATTTGTTGAATCTCCTTTATTTAAAGGTGAAATAGACAGTGAACTCAGAGGTGATATGCTTATTAAGCTGGGCAGAAGAATTATTTCTTTAATTGAAGAGGGAGTTGAAGCAGAAGATATTGCTGTAATTTCTCCCCAGATAGATAAGGTTCTTCTGTTTAGTTTAAACCACATTTTAGAGAAACATGGGTATAAATTAAATAATTTAAATAAATCGAAAAAACTTGTAGATATACCATTTGCTCGAGCTCTGGTTATACTTTATCTTTTTTACAAAAACAGAACAGAAATGATAGGTATATCGGCTCTGCAGCAGACCTTTTCTCTACTTCTGGAATTAGATCCTGTAAGAAGTTCACTGCTGGCAGAAGAAATAGCAGCTGCCGGCATGAAGCTGATAGATCTTGACGATAAAAATATTAGAGAAAAAATTGGTTTTGCGGGTAGTGAAAGATATGATTACTTGAAAAAATGGTTGAAAGAAAAAGAAAATGAAGAATTGGAAATAGAACATTTTTTCCAGGCTGTATTCAGCCAGCTTTTATCTCCCCTCAATCCCTCTCGAGAGGATATTTTTGCCTGCAAACAGATGATTGAATCTGTGGCCAGATTTAGAGAAGCCGTCAGCAACTTTCATGCTCAGAATGATGATCTCAGCGGTAGATACATAGACATGATTTATGAAGGCACACTTGCCGCCGACACACTTTTTCTGGACGAAGAAAAAGAAGGAAGAGTTATTCTTTCATCTCCATATAAATTTCTTTTTTCTCCAGAAATCGATGGAGTAGAATATATGTTTTTAATTGATATATCGAGTGAAAACTGGTTGAGAAGTATTGCAAAAGAGCTGGTTAATCCTTATATGTTTACCGATCAGTGGGAAAGTAAAAAAGAATGGAATGACAAAATTGATCAGAATATAAGGCGGAGGCAGCTGAGTGATTTTTTAATAAATTTGATCAATAAAGTTAATAATGGAATTATATTTACTGACAGTTTTTTAAACAGTATGGGCTGGGAACAGGATGGCCCATTATATAAATGGATTATGGTTAGGAGAGAAAATAATGAAGTTTAAGCCCAGACCAGAACAGAAGAAAATTTTGAACTACAGTG
>CAZLIW010000086.1:0-7567 GCA_964559325.1 uncultured Halanaerobium sp.
TAATCCAAGAACTATATTGAATTCTGATCCTGATTCTTCCAGAAATTTTGCCTGTCCAATAGGGTTACATGCTGCTTCAAAACCAGTTTCGGAAAATCTGTCTTCAGGCGGAATATCTAATTTAGCCTTATCAAAACTTCCACAGCAGCAGACAGCAGAAGCCACTTTAAATCCTTTTTCTTTATAATAATCTGCTGCAATTTTCGCCTCTCTTTTAAGACCTATACAGAAAGCTATACCTATTGTCTTGTAATCTGCTCTATCTGCAAATTCAGCGATTTCTTTCAGTCTGGGCCATTTTTTGTATCCAGTTGTTTCTACATGAGCTGCAGTTTTAAACAGCAGATCATTCTCTTCTTTTTCATATTCCGGGGCAATTTCTTCAAACCAATTTTTTTCCGGAATCATACACCATTCAGGATATTCTTCATTTTCTTTTTCACATGATTTTTCTTCACACCAGGCACAAATTGAGAACATATTTTTCCCTCCTAAGATTATATAACAAAAATTTTAAAACAAAAAAAGTGTTATTTAAAAAGCTTATTTAATGTCGTAATATTGATATCCAGCTTATCAGCATAATTTATTATATGTTCAAGCCTCTTCACACTAAAGTATTTATTTTTAGGATGAGCATATAATATTAAAAGCGCCTTTTCTTCTGCTGCCTTTTCTAAAAGATAATTTAGATCTTTATCTGTTATCAAATTTTTTTCAAATCCTGTTCCTTTTAAACTATATTTAGAAAATGGTCTTTTATTTAAAAAAGCTTCTGGAAATGTTTGTTCTCTTCTATGTCCGGCTCTGGCAGCAGTATAATATTTACTGACATAATTTTGAGCCAATTTAAATTTACCATTATACGGATAAACAAATGTAGAAACCTCAACCCCCAGATCTTTCAAAATATTTTTTGGAGTTAATATCTCATCTTTCATTGAACTGTCAGATATCCGGACATAGCTCCCTTCCTCAGGATAATTAAGTTTAAGAGGTGAATCAAGTATAATATAGTTTTTGTTATGTTTGTTTTCTATTTTTCTGATTGATATTTTCTCACCTGTTAAACTATATACATTAAATATTATGTAATCATATCTTTTATCCATTAAGAAAACATTGCTGATAGCTAATTCTCTTTCTCCAGAATTTACTTTTTCTTTTATCGAATGAAATATTAGTGCAGTATGATAGTGTCCGTGTCCGGCAATTTCCCATCCACTTTCTGAAAGTTTAATTATATCTTCCTCAGTTAATCGCCCCTTTTCTCCTATTTCTGAAGTGTTTACTGCAGCAACAGCAGGAATATTATTTTTCTCATGTACAGGATATGCAAGTTTCATATCTTCTTTAAATCCATCATCATACATTATTACAAGAGCAGGTAACTTTTCAGCAGAAATTTTTACAGAACAAATAAGTAAAATTAATATTATTAAACAAAATATTTTCTTCAAACTGATCTTCTCCTTACTAATTCAATTTATATATATGCAGCAGTGATTTTAAAAAAACATAATTTCTGCAAAATTAAAGGATTTTGAAGCTTAAAATGGAATGTTATAATTAATCTTTCAATGATATATCATTATATATTTTTAAAATATATATATATAAGTAGATATTAGTTCAAAAAACTTAAAACCTGCAAATTCATAATCTATATAAAAGTCTGAATTCAATCTACATATTAAATCCATCAATTATTTTATAACAACAGCAGCTGTAGATAATAAAACTAATTTACAGAATCTAATTAAATTATGTGATCTTTAAAAAAGAAAGGAAAAGTATAGTGTAATTTTCTATATTCATTATACAAGGTGATAAAATGAATAAAACAATAAAAGAAAAAACAACAAACCTTAAAAAGATGATTTTTTATCTAAAAATTTCTAAATTATTATTTATTATTATATTCTTGACTTTTTCTTTGATACCTGCTTTTAATTCTATAGTCTATGCACAAAAAGACCTGGACAAAAATATTTTTATTAATAAACGGAAAATTAAGCAGGGAGAAATTATAATTATTAAATCCAAAAACAATTATTTAATTAACAGCATTATATTTAACAACCATGTTTATAAATCCAAAAAAACTGATGATGGAAATATTTCTCACATAGCAGTATCTTACTGGCTTAAACCGGGGCAGTATGAATTGGAAATCAGAAACACCAGCCGTAATTTTAAAACAACAATTACTGTTTTGGATGGGAATTTTGACAGCAGTTATCTGCAGGTCAACAAGGAACAGGAAAATATTATTAGACCGGAAAATAAAGAAATTATAAAAAGAAGAGAAAAAGATAATCTGGCAGTTAAAAAAGCAAGAAGCAGCTCTTCTGATAAAAAATTATGGCAGGATAAATTTATCTGGCCTACTGATGGAACTATTTCCACTGAGTTTGGTGCTCAGAGATATGTAAATGGAAAACTTCAGAGCAGACATTCCGGAATTGATATTGCAGCTAATAAAGGAACACCTATTAAAGCTCCAGCAAATGGAATAATTAAATTAACTCAGAATCTGCTTGTAACTGGAAATACAGTAATTATAGATCATGGATGGAACCTATTCAGCTCATATTCTCACTTAAACAAAATATCTGTTAAAAATAATGTGGAAATAAAAAAAGGAGATATTATTGGTTATATTGGATCTACCGGTTTTTCTACCGGCCCTCATCTCCACTGGGCAGTTAAATTAAACGATGTTTTTGTAAATCCCAGACAGTTTATTGAGCTCAATATTATGGACCCCTCTCTCTAACTCGAAATTAAGATTTTAGTAAAGTTTTCTTTTAATATTTTAGATTAAGCAAATTAAAAACCTGCCTGCATTGAATTAATACTGCAGTAAGCAGGTTTTTAATTTTAAATGTTTAGTCTTCTGACTTTAATATTGAATTCATTGTATCTTTATAAATTTTGAAATCTGAACTGCTGAAAAGAATAAATCTGATTTTTTCTATACTCTGTAAGTCCTTTAAACTGCTTTTTATTGTCCTCAGTGCTGTAACTGCTGCCTGTTCAATTGGGTAACCAAATGCACCTGTTGAGATTGAAGGGAATGCAATTGATTTTATATTATTTTCTTCTGCTGTTTTTAAAACATTTTTATATGTTTTTACTAAAAATTGATCTTCTGGCCTGTCAACTCCATATACTGGCCCCAAACAGTGAATAACATAATCATTGTCAAGCTCAAATGCATCTGTAATAACAGCTTCTCCTGTCTTTATGGGAGCAAAATCGCGGCAGGCCTCAGCTAGTTTTGGTCCGGCTGCTCTGTGGATAGCTCCTGCCACACCTCCACCTGTTCTAAGCTGAGCATTGGCAGCATTGACTACTGCTTCAACATCAGGTTGTTTTGTAATATCTCCTTCTACTATTTCTACAGTTACTCCATCAATTTTCGTTTTCACAAATATCCCTCCTTATTTTAATTATTATTTATTCAGCTTCAGAATCCTTCATAATGATATCTATTAGAGAGCCCTGCAGAAAAGATACCAGAAACATAAATATGGTCAATATTATTGTATATTTTAAACCAAAATAATGAATCAGCATTGGAATCAGTGGTAATTTTATAGCTCTATTATACAAAAAAACTGCAGTCTGCCCCCTACTCAGACCTTTTGCTTCAAATTCTTTTAATAATGGGTACCAGGCATATATTGGACCATGACTTATCATTCCACCTAATGCAGCAAAAAGCCACCCCTTCAAGCCTGAGTTTCTTCCAATATATTTTTTTACGGCTTTATTGGGTATATATTTTAACCCCCACATAAAAAGAATGATAAATATAATTACCGGTACTACCTGTTTAAATATGCTGTATGAATATTTTAGAGAATTAATTATTTTATCTGGCGAAACAAAATAAAGTACTAAATATAATACAGCGACAGCTGCAGGTAATTTAAATTTATTAAATAAGTTTTTATTTGTTTTCTGCTTCAATTAGACCAACCCCAGGGCAAATACTGTCAGTACACTTACAAGCATCGACAGCACAAAACTTAAAACATTGCGCCAGATGGTAAATTTAGTTCCCAGGATAGCCGCTTCTGCTGGTGCCTGAACAAAACCTACAGTAACCCATGTAACTATAAATGCTGTCACTGCAAAAAGAGAAACTCCACCAGTAAGCAGTTCTCCCCCAATAACATAACTGTTTAATGAATTACCGGCAAGTATACTACCACTAAGAGCACCAATCAGTGTATCTATCATAATATTATTCTGAAAAAATGAAGATATAACTTTAAACGTAATAAATTCTTTAACAAGTGCAATTAAAAGAATAACACTAATCATGAGCGGCAATAAGCTTAACATACTTTTAAATGACTTTAAAAACAATTCTAAATGGTTTTTCTTTTTAATATTCATTTCTCACCACACTTTTCTTTATCTCTTTATTATCATCTGAGTGCAAGTCCAGTTCCTTTCATTAGTGCTGTTATTAATGCTTTCTTTGTTTTTTTTACGGTTCTTAAAAAAAGAAAATATTAAAGCTATTAATGCAGATAAGTTAACAAATAAAGCTGCCAATAGTATCTACTCTCTATAAATTAAGATTATCTTTTTAATACTAGCTCCCTATAAATTTATTTTATCAGCTCCAGCCTTAATTTTAAACTAATGCCCAAAAAAACTCTGTAATTAGTGTCACAGAGTTTACCACTTATACATATAATAAAAAAAACCTACCAGAAAATAACTCTGATAGGTTTAAAATAAACAAAATATGATATTTATCTCTATATTTTTACCTGAATTTATTTAACAACAAGTACAGATATTTGAGCATGACGCACAACTTTGTCACTTATACTTCCCAGCAGAAAGCGCTTGACTCCACCATGACCTTTATCTGCCATAACAATCATATCAAAACCTTTTTCTTCTGCATAATTACAGAGTACATCTGCCGGATTTCCATAACGCATTACTTTCTTTACATCTACTCCTAGTTCTTCAAAATACTGTGCATCTTCTCTTAGAATTTTTTCTGCATTGCCTTTAATTTCCTGTTCTTTTTGTTCCATTACTTCCTGCAGTGTTTCAATAGACATAGAGGACGAAACACCACTTGCCGGAGTTGTGACAGTCTCTGTAATTACATTCATCAAAGTCACTTCAGCTCCCAGGGAACTAGCAATGAGGGCACCTTTTTCAGCAGCTTTTTTAGACCTTTCTGAACCATCGACAGCCACCAGAATTTTTTTCATTTTGACCCCTCCTCTATTAAACTCTTCTATATTATTAATTCTATATAAGCAAAAAAAATCCTTTTTATTAGTTTTTTAAATCATTTATCTTATTATCCAATTTCACACCTTTTTCATAAAAAAACTTATATGTAACAACAAATGTCGTCAATAAATATATGAGAGCAATTGCTCCCCCTACCTCTTCTCTACTGCTGAGATTATCAATGACAGAAGCAGATATAGCTCCCCATATCAAAGTTGCTATTAATAATGAAAAACCTGCTGAAAAAATTTTATATTTATTACTTAATTTCTTTTTCATAATTGCTCTATAAATTAAATATACAATTAGATAGACTGGGCCAAAAGAACCTAATAGAAGTGCAA
Organism: uncultured Halanaerobium sp.; assembly: GCA_964559325.1. GTDB lineage: Bacteria > Bacillota > Halanaerobiia > Halanaerobiales > Halanaerobiaceae > QPJE01. The sequence continues at coordinate 5,622 of CAZLIW010000086.1, forward strand.
ATAAATTAATTAATGAACGCATAAACTAATTCTTCCCCCTTTTTGTTTTTCTATTAATGAGGTTCTCCCATTCAATTAGACACATAATTTAAATTAACAAAAAAACTTTTAAAATCTCTTTTTGAGTTTAAAAACATTATATAGCTTCATAAAACAAAGACTTACCAATTAATTTTATCAGATATATAAGTGCTTTTTAAATACTTATTAACATGTTTCAATAAAATCTATTTTTTACCTTTATTAAAGTGAAGAAAAATCATTTTACAATTTTAGATAATATTTTAAAAAACAAAAACCCCAGCAGGTTTTACCCTGCCAGGGCTATTAAAATCACTTTTTTTACTATTGTTGTAAATCACAAAATTTATATATTATAAAAACTCTATAATCCCTATTATATCAATGGAGCCGGTGGCAGGACTTGAACCTGTAACCTGTGGTTTACGATACCACTGCTCTACCAGTTGAGCTACACCGGCTTAATATCAAAAAGCTATTACAACTCCACCTTCATTTGCATAAACAGTACTGATTCCTGCTGTTTCAACTATTATAACATCTCTAAAATTATATCTTTTTTCTACTTCTTCTTTTATGTATTCTGCTCTTTCTTCAGCATTGCAGTGAGCAATTCCTAAAATTTTATCTTCCAGTTCTTTACCTCTCTCCCCTATCATTTCTACCAGTCTTCTAAAAGCTTTTTTGGAACCTCTTACTTTATCAAATAATTCTATAGTTCCTTCATTTCCACCCAGTATTGGTTTTATGTTAAAAAAAGATGCTATTTTGCCTTTAACTTTACTCATACGACCTGCTTTAATTAAATTATCAAGTGAATCTAAAACAAATAATGTCTCCATTTCTGCAATATATCTTTCCACTTTTGCAGCAATATCTTCTGGAGAAAGATTTTTTTCTATAAGCTCACCAATTTTAACTGCTATAATTGTCTCTCCAGCAGAAGCACTTAATGAGTTAAATATATGAACAAATTTGTCTTCAGCTTCATCCAAAAATAACTTTTTTGCCAGTTCGGCATTCTGGTAGGAACTGCTTAATTTACTGGAAAGAGTTACGACAAAAATATTATCATGATTTTTATATTCTTCCAGAAAAAGTTCGGGAGAAGGACTCGCAGTTTTGGGGATATCATTACTATTTCTCATTTGATTTAATAAATTATCTCTATCCATTTTTTCGTCATCAACTATTGTTCTATTGTTAACATTTATGGATAAAGGTACTGTGCTTATATTAAATCTTTTTTTAATTTCTTCTGTTAAATCACAGCAGCTGTCTACAATGATTTTTACATTCAATTAGATAACCTCCACATCATATTATTTTACAAGCAAAATACTGTATTACTTATATAATTATATCATCATCTATATATTTCTCAAGCTAAAAAAAATTAAACCCCTGACAGTAAAGCCAGGGGTCGAGTTAACAATATTAAAATTTACTAAAAATTATATAGCTACAACATTCTCTGCTTGAGGTCCACGATCTCCTTCAACAATTTCAAATTCTACTTCCTGTTCTTCTTCTAATGTCTTAAAACCTTCCTGTTGAAGAGCAGAAAAATGTACAAATACATCATCGCCATCTTCTCTTTCAATAAAGCCATAACCCTTTTTCTCATCAAACCATTTTACTTTTCCTGTGTAAACCATATTATTTATCTTCCTCCTAAATTTTAAACCTGGATAAACGAAACTATATTTTTCTATCCAGCGATTATAAATATATCATAATTTACTGAATAAGTCAAACTTTTCAAAAAATCATCCCGCTTGATATGTTTGTTATTTTATTCATTAAAAAGATGAAGTACAGTTTTCTAAATTCAACTAAATTATTAAATTTGACTCTCCTGAATCATTACTTATAACTTCTACTCCCTCTCCAAATTATTTTGATGTATCAAATGATGATAATTC
>CAZLIW010000087.1:0-7556 GCA_964559325.1 uncultured Halanaerobium sp.
ATTTTGATAATATTATAATTGATAAAAAATATGAATTTATAAATAAAGTTATAGAAGGATGTGTTCAGAGGCCAGATGAAGGTCAGGAGCCGGAAAATATATCTGATAAGATCGATTCGATTGTAACCAATAAATACCTTGGAATTCCAATTTTTATGGTAGTTATGTGGGGTATTTTCAAATTTACTTTTACAGTTGGTGATCCCTTGATTGGTTATATTGAATCGTTCTTTGAGCTGGCAGGAACCTGGATTGGAGATTTACTTTTAGATGCTGGAGTTTCACCTTTATTATCTTCTTTTGTAACTGATGGAATTATTGGTGGAGTTGGTTCAGTACTGGTCTTTATTCCGAATATTTTCCTATTATTCCTGGCTATAGGTGTCTTAGAAGACAGTGGTTATATGTCCAGAGCCGCTTATGTAATGGATAAGGTAATGAGCAAACTTGGGCTGCATGGAAAGTCCTTTATTCCAATGATTGTTGGATTTGGTTGTAATGTACCTGGAGTAATGGCAACCAGGACTCTAGATAGTAAAAGAGATCGTATTATTTCAATTTTAATAAATCCTTTAATGTCCTGTTCAGCCAGATTACCTGTTTATATAATCTTTGCAGGAGCTTTATTCGCTGATCATGCAAGTACAGTTGTTTTTTCACTTTATATTTTAGGAATTGTAATGGCAGTTATCATGGCTGGTATTTTTAATAAAATCTTATTTAAAGGTGAGCGTTCTCACTTTGTAATGGAGCTTCCTCCTTATAGAATTCCAACTTTAAAAGGAGTCTTTATTCATATGTGGGAAAAAGTAGGTGCTTTTCTGAAAAAAGCTGGTACAATTATTTTCTCAGTCGTTGTTTTAATCTGGGTTTTAGCTAATTTACCTCTAGGAGTAGAATATGCATCTGCTGAAAGTTTAATTGGGCAGTTTGGTCAGTTAGTAGCTCCCATCTTTGCGCCACTTGGTTTTGGCAGCTGGCAGGCAGCTTCTTCCCTTGTCTTTGGGATTTTAGCTAAAGAGGTAGTTGTTGGTACCCTTGGTGTTGTTTATGCAGCTGGAGAGGGTGGTCTTAGAACAGCCCTTCAAGCTAATTTTTCACCTTTAGCAGCTTATTCATTTTTAACTATGGTTTTAATTTATACTCCCTGTATAGCTACTTTAGGTGCTATTAAGTCTGAAACTCAGACCTGGAAATGGCCGATTATTACGGCTTCTTATCTTTTTGTATTAGCCTGGATAGTTTCTTTTCTAATCTATCAGGGTGGAATGCTGCTTGGTTTTGGAGTTTAGAATCTATAAGCAGTTAATTGGATTGAAATTAAATTAGCTGTTTTTAAAACTGAATTTATGCTTTTAGCTAAAGGAGGTTAATAATGGAATATATATTTTTAGGAATTTTAGGTTTTGGTAGTCTTTATTATATCGGCAAAAAAGTTTATGGTGGGATTAAAGGTACAGATAGCCCCTGTGCAGGTTGTAGTGACAAGAGTTGCCCCATTGCAGGTGGTAAAGAATATGATTTTGATGAAATAGTTATTGATGAGGAAGATAAGTAAAAAAAGTACTTATATAAAACAGTATCTATAAAGCAGTGTACCGGGTACAAAAAAGCTTTTTTGTACCCGGTACACTGGACTTTAAAATACTAACTATTAATTTACTGCTATTTTATTATTAAACGATTAATTAACTTTATATAGCCTGTTTTTCTTCTGCAGGTATTATTTCTTTGAAAGAAGAACTGTTAATTTTTCTAATATATATTCCCATGGTTACAACAGCAATTACAATACCAGTAATAACTGAAAAGGTATAAGGTAACTGGAAACCTTCAGGTGCATAAAGAATATATGTTGAAGATACTGCTGTCATAAAAAATGCAGGAATTGAAGCTATCCAGTGGTTTTTATCTCTTTTTGCCAGCCATACAGCTCCGGCCCAGAGAACAACCATAGCTACAGTTTGATTTGACCATGCAAAATATCTCCAAAGAGCATCAAAGTTAATTTGAGATAAAGTACCTCCAACAATGAAAATAGGAATTGCCAGCATCAGTCTGTTTTTGACTGATTTTTGTTCCAGGTCAAATATATCAGATAAAGTTAAACGAACACTTCTAAATGCTGTATCACCGGATGTAATTGGTGCGGCAATAACTCCCAGCATGGCAAGGATTCCACCTATTACTCCCATCATTGTACCAGTTATTTCGTGAACAATTCCGGCAGGGCCTCCCAAAGTTGCAAGAGCTTCATTTAGGCCGCCTGTATCATGGAAAAATGTCATAGCTGCAGCTGCCCAGATTAATGCAACAATTCCTTCAGCAACCATAGCACCATAAAAGATACGTCTTCCTTCTTTTTCGTTTGTTGTACAGCGGGCCATGATGGGGGATTGAGTAGAGTGGAAACCACTTATTGCTCCACAGGCAATCGTTACAAACATCAGCGGCCAGATGGGAAGAGAATTTGGATGAAGATTTGCCAGAGTAATATTGGGAATATTATAGTCACCAATGATAAGACCGCCTCCAACTCCAACAGCCATAACTAAAAGAGCCAGACCAAATATTGGATAAAGTTTTCCAATAATTTTATCCACCGGTAGAAATGTTGCAATAAAATAATATGTCAGAATAATAATAAGCCATGTGTTTACTCCCATAAAACCAGGAGTTAAATTAGCTAATAGCATAGCGGGTCCAGTCATAAAAACTGTTCCAACCAAAATTAGTAAAACTATACTAAAGATTCTCATAATTTGTCTAATTGTTCCGCCTAAATTTTCGCCGATAACCTCAGAAATAGAAGCACCATTAGAACGAATAGAAAGCATGCCAGAAAGATAATCATGTACACCACCAGCGAAAATTGTACCAAATACAATCCAGAGAAAAGCACTTGGCCCCCATAGAGCTCCGGCAATAGCACCAAAGATTGGTCCAAGTCCGGCAATATTTAAAAATTGAATTAAAAATGCTTTTTTCCAGTCCATAGCAATAAAGTCTACACCATCTTCTTTAGTTACAGCTGGTGTTTTTAAAGCAGAATCAGAGCCGAAAATTTTGTCTACAATTTTTCCATAAGTAAAATAACCAACAATAAGAACAAAAATTGAAATAATAAAAGAAAACACCTGAAAACCCCTCCTAATATATTATAATAACTTTAAATTAAGTATATATTAGAAAATAAGATTAACAAGTGTTTTAAACTGAGTGGTAAAAAATAGACACTCAACTGTATTATTTTAAATTAAGCAGTTCATTTAATCGCTGCACCCTGCTTCTACTAACAGGAATCTTATGTTCGCAAAAATCTGACATCATTACCTGATATTTACCTTTGAACCAGGGTATTACAGCCTTAATTAGTGTCAAATTTACAATATAACTTTTATGTATTCTATAAAAATTTTCAGGCAGAATTTTTTCCAGTTCTTTTAATTGGAATTGAGTTATATAAGAATCATTATCTGTATGAGCCCATACTTTTTTGTCTTTAGTGGAAAAATAAAAAATATTATTATAATTTAAAAGCAGATATCTATCTCCGTCAGAAACAGCAATTTTTTCTGTTTTTTGAGTATCTTTTTGCAGATGATTAAGCAAACTATTTATATTTTCCTGCATAAATTTTTCTTTATTAAAGCTCTGTGAATTTATTTTTCTCCAGACACGATCTAAAGTTTGCTTCAACCTTTGTTCACTGACAGGTTTTAGAAGATAATCTACAGCAGCCAGCCGAAATGCTTCTACAGCATATTCATCAAAGGCGGTGGTAAATACTATAAGAGGAGGATTGTTTTTATTTTGAAGCTTTTGGGCTACCTCAATACCAGAAATACCGGGTAGTTTGATATCCAAAAAAAGCAGGTCTACTTCAGTATTTTCTAATATTTCAAGTGCTTTGCGGCCGCCAGCAGCTTCAGAAATAACATCATATCTTTTATCTTTTGCTAAAAGATATTTGAGCTCTTTTCTGGCTAGATCTTCATCTTCGACAATGATTGTATCTATATTCAATTGGCCATTCTCCTTTCTTCAAAATAATTTGCAGGAACACTGATGTTAATTTCTGTTCCCTTATTAGCTCTGGAATCAATGTTAAACTCTGCTGATTCATTATAAATAACATTTAGGCGCTCTTTTATATTTTTTAAACCAATACGATCCTGTTTTTGGCTGAAAAGATTTTTTAGCTTTTCTTTATTCATACCAATACCATTGTCTTTAACAGTTATCTTTAACAGATTATTTACTTTTTTGACTCTTATAGAGATCAGGCCTTTACCTTCTTTTGGATAGATACCATGTTTTAGTGAATTTTCTACAAGCGGCTGAATGATAAAAGGAGGAATTTTATATTCCATAATATTATCTTCTATATCCCATCTAATTTCCAATCTTTCTCCCAAACGTGCTTTTTCTATATCCAGATAATCCTGACAGAATTCTATTTCATCAGTCAGTGTTGTCTGATTTACATTTCTTTTTAAAGTTCTTCTGAATATATTTGCAAGTTTTCTCAGTAATGTTCTTGACTGCTGTGGATCAATTCTGCAGGCAGAAATAATTACATTTAAAGAATTGAAGAGAAAGTGTGGATTAACTTGAGCCTGCAGAGCTTTTAGTTCAGATTCACTTTTTAATTTTGCTTCTCGGCTTACTTTAGCCAGTTTAATCTGTGTTGCAAGTAGGCTGGAAATACCTTCAGCAAGTTTAATGTCAAGTACAGATATTTTTTCACCGCTCCGGTAGAGTTTAAGCAGACCGAATACATTATTTTCAATTTTTAAGGGAGTGATAACTGCATTTGTTAGAGAACAATTCTCATTATCACAGCCTATATCTTCTTTTTTATCAATAATGGTAGTTATCTTTTTATTTAAAGCTCTTTTACTTGCTTTAGTTTTTATTTTTTCTCCGGGAAAATGGTGGTCACTTCCAATTCCCGAAAAAGCCAGAACTTTTTCTTTATCCGTAATTGCTGCTGCATCAACACTGCTTTCTTTTTTGATCATATTAATAATTATAGAAGCAGTTTCTTCATTTAGTCCTTTTTGCAGGATAGGAAGGGATCTATCTGCAATAGATAAAGCTTTTTCAGCCTGAAGAGCTCTGATTTTTTCATGTTCTTCATTAACTTTATCCAGAATACTTATAAAAGCTGATATACCGGCAGCATTTGTTAATGTCATGGGAATAGCGATTACTTTTACAAGATGAAAGGCCTGAGAAAATGGATTGCTTAAAAATAGAACAATTATCATTTCTATTGAAAGGGCCAGAAAGCCAATAAAAAATCCGTTTTTATAATTTATTTGTCCTTTCAAATATTTTTTATGAAAAAGACCGCCAATAACTCCGGTTGTAATAGTGCCAACCGCACAGGCAAAAGCAGTAAATCCACCCAGTGTATAACGATGTATTCCTCCAATCATTCCTGCCAGAACACCAACTGCCGGGCCGCCCAGGAGCCCTCCCATAAAAGCGCCAATACCTCTAATATTAGCATATGCTTCTAAAATATGGATTCCCAGATATGTTCCCAGGAGTGAAAGTATACCAAAAAATAAAATTAAGAAGGTTTTTTCTAATTTTTTCATTGGCGAAATGAAAAAATTCTTAATACTATTAATTCTGCTTAATATATAAGCAAAAGTAACTATAACAGACATACTTTTAAAAAGAGTAAACAACAGATTAGAAATTGCAGAGTAGTTCATTTTATACCTCCAAAAATTTTCTTCTATATTTGAATAATACTATAAGATCATATAATATTCAAACATTATTAAAGATAATTATAGGTAAATGATTATTAATAATTAAAGTTTCCTTTTTTATATTATGCTTCAAAAAGGGGAGATACAGGAATATTAAAATTAACTTTTTTCAGTTCTAAAATTGATTTTGAAAGATCTCCTTATTAATAATTATTGCTATCTATTGTTTTAGTTGATATACTAAAAATTAACAAAAAAACAAAAAATGTGAGTGATTTTATGAAAAAAGAAGAAATGCGTTATCAGGAAGGCAAAAAAATAAGTATAATTAGCTTAATAACAAATATAATACTTGCAATATTAAAAATTGTAGTTGGTTACACAGCCAGCAGTAAAGCTTTAATTGCAGATGGATTTCATTCCTTTTCTGATATGGCATCTACAATTATTGTAATGTTCAGCATAAAATTTTCAGAAGCACCAGCTGATAGTAATCATCCTTATGGACACGAAAAAGCTGAAGCTCTGGGTACAAACATATTAGCCATTATTTTAATTATAACTGGATTTATTTTAGCCAGGGATGCTGTTTATTCACTTCTGGAAAGAGAAGTATCTGTTCCAGGAACACTTGCACTTGTTATTGCATTTATTTCTATTGTTAGTAAAGAAATTCTTTATAGATACACATTTAATATTGGTAAAAAAATAAAAAGCAGAGGATTAATTGCAGATGCACAACACCACCGCTCTGATGCCCTTTCATCTGTTGCAGCACTCATTGGTATAGGAGGAGCCAAACTGGGGTTCTGGTATTTTGATCCCCTTGCGGGTTTTGTTGTAGCTTTATTAATATTAAAGGTCGGCTATGAAATAATGAGAGATTCTTCTCATGAATTGATGGATGGTATGCCAGAAGAAGAAAAAATTGAACAGATAAAAAAAATATCAAAAAATGTTGTAGGAGTAATAGATGTTGATGAAATAAAAATAAGAAGTTATGGGCCCAAATTTATAGCTGATATAATTATTGTGGTTGATGATGATCTTACGGTTGGAGAAGGACATGATATTGCAGTTGAAGTTAAGAAAAATATAATAGATGTAGAAAAAGATTTTAAAGATGTTTTTGTTCATGTTGATCCTGAATCAGTTCATCAGTGATATTTTAGAGAAAAAAGGTGCACAAAATGGAAGTTGTCCACAATTTGTGCACAAAACATGTGTTTTATCCACAGAAAATAGGTATATATTAACAATCTTTGTGGATAAATAGTTATTCACAAGTTATCCACAATTTGTGGATATCAAAAATAATTACTATTAATAATTAAAGTTTTTAAAGAGGTGGGCTTTATGGAAAATAATAATGTCTGCAGATTCATCATAATAAAAAAGATAAAAGGTGATTTATAAAATGGCTGTAAATGAAATCTATACTGCAGCTGCAGGAGTTTTTTCAGGTGCTTTAACAGGATATCTGACAAATAATCTGGCTTTAAAGATGATATTTAAAAAGTATGGTCCCTTTGGTGGAGTCGTATTAAAAACCAGAGATGAATTCATAGAAAGTATTGCAGATTTGGTTGAAAATGAGCTAATAGATAAAAACCTTTTAAAAGAGGAATTTTCTCGTAAAAAGTTTAAAAATAATTTTAAAAATATGTTAGATGATTTTTATGGGAAATATCTGTACAGGAGAACAGGTAAGATTAAAATTGGTGAAATACCGGCTTTTGAAGAAAATATGGATTTGCTGGAAGAATTTATATACAGAGAAAGCAATGATTTTCTGGGAGATATTTTATCAACTTTTAGCAGTAATTT
>CAZLIW010000088.1:0-7544 GCA_964559325.1 uncultured Halanaerobium sp.
AGTAAATGCTACCAGTACTGACCACCAGCCGACCCACTCATACTTCTCACCTACTTTGCGGAAAGAACTTGGTGCGGAATTTCTGGTAAAAAATCCAAATCCCATTTCAAGTAATAAAAGCGGTATTCCGGCAGTTAAAAGAGCAAAAATATAAGGAAATAAAAATGCTCCACCACCATTTTCGTAAGCCTGATAAGAAAAACGCCAGATATTACCCAAACCAACAGCTGAACCTATTGTTGCTAAAATAAAACCAAGTCTACTACCCCATTCGTCTCTCTGTTTTTCCATTCTCTCTCCTCCTTAACATCTTTTCTAAAAAATAACCCAAATTCCTGCTCTCTTCTTCCTGCTTGAAAATTCAGGTTGTAAGTATTATACCAAATAAGGTAAATAATTTCCAGAAAAAACACAAAATAATCTCTTGCTTTTGTTAAAATTCTGAGAACTGCATATTTCCTTAAAACAACCTTTATCACACTGATGATTTACTCCAATAAAGTTTATTGTTTTTTATTACAGGCTCTAATTTTCCTTCTCCGGATAATTTTGAAACAAAGGCATTTACGGTTGTTTTTAAAAGAAAATATTTCTGCATTGAATTGATCTTTATCTCCATTTTTTCTAAAACAGCAGCAAAAAGTTCTGCTTCTTCTTTTTTTGTTTTAAGAATACCACAGATCAAATCTTCCATCTTTTTAAAAAAATCCAGGTTTAAGCGGCATAATTCGGCTGGACTTTTTAAAAGTTCTCCATGACCGGGCAGATAGTAATCAAAATCACTTTCAATTAAATAATTTAATGTTTTTACTGCAGAGGCTATATCTGCATAATAAGGTATACCATGTTTTTTTATAATATTCTCTTCTACATAGGAATCTGCTGTAAAAATCACATTCTGACAGACTACCCCTATCTGATGTAAGCTGTGTCCTGCCAGGGAAACAAATTCTATTTCTATGCTATCAATTTTTATCTTTTCTCCTGCTGAAATTCTGCGGTCAACTCTGGATGATTCTGCTTTTAGAAATTTGCTGCAGAGTTCTGGAGGTGGATATGCTCCTCCAAAAAGATATGCAGGTTCATATTCGGGAAATTCGAGCAAATGTGCTTCTCCCTTAGGTGACCATACTTCTATACCTGTCTTTTCTATAAGACGTGCATTACCTCCATAATGATCTGCATGTCCATGTGTATTTATTATTATATCTGGCTTTAATTTTTTTTCTCTCAGAACTCTGAGTATTTTATTGGCAGTCGTTTTATCCAGCCCACTGTCGATTAAAATTGTATGGTTATTTGTTTTTATAACACCAATGTTAACTCTATCATTTAAATATGATACATTTTCTGTTATTTTACAGTATTTCACATCTGCTACCTCCATTGTTTTTAAATTATTTTTAGTGTTTTATAATATACTACTGATTATAATCTTTTTACTATTATAACAGATGTTCTTCATTCATGGCAAAAACGGTTATATTTTCTTTTTACAAAAATAATTATAATTGATTTCTTCAAAAATTAAAAAAATTATGTAAATAAAATCTTAAATTTCGATATTACTGCATTTCTCTTTTTGACAGCACAAATTAAAAAATGGGGGAATTCCTTTTTGACAAAGTAAATTGATGATTTAACAATAATGTGGTAAAATAATAACAATTTAATAAAGATTAAAAAAGTTAAAAGGAGGTATAACGATGGAGAGAGAAAATTGGACGTCCAGGCTTGGATTTATTCTTGCTGCTTCTGGATCTGCTATTGGATTGGGGAATATCTGGCGTTTTCCGTATATTACAGGTACAAATGGAGGGGCAGCATTTTTGTTAATTTATATTGCAGCAATAATATTAATCGGTTATCCAGTTCTGATATCTGAGATGGCGATAGGCAGAAGAACTGCCAGAAATCCTATCGGTGCTTTTAAAAAACTTGCCCCTGATACACCCTGGTGGCTTGTAGGAGCTTTAGGTGTACTCTCCGGTTTTGTCATTTTAAGTTATTATTCTGTTGTTGCAGGCTGGGGTATGTCATATGCTGTTAAATCTATTGGTGGTTTTGCAGATGGAACTGATTTTGCCGCACTTTTCGGCAGCCATATTTCCAGTACGGCTTCTCCTATTTTCTGGCATGCTGTATTTATGTTCCTGACAGTTGCTGTTATAGGTGCAGGTGTTGTTAACGGAATTCAGAAAGTAGTAAAAGTACTGATGCCTATGCTGTTTTTAATTATATTTTTACTTATTTTCCGCTCTCTTACTTTAGAAGGTGCATTAGAAGGACTGATTTTTTATCTTAAACCTGATCTGAGTGCTATTAATCTGCAGACATTTGTTGATGCAATTTCCCAGGCTTTCTTTACATTGAGCCTCGGTATGGGAGCCATTATTACTTATGGCAGTTATTTAAGTGACCGTGATAGTATAAATGAAAGTGCTGGTTTTGTCATATTTTTTGATACAGCTGTGGCATTTTTGGCCGGTTTTGCTATCTTCCCTGCTGTTTTTGCACTTGGGTTTGATCCTGCGGCTGGCCCTGGGCTTACATTTATTACTCTTCCGGCTGTTTTTGCAAAAATGCCGTTAGGAGCACTTTTTTCTTTTCTCTTTTTTATACTGCTGACAATTGCTGCCCTTACTTCTTCTATTTCTATGCTGGAGGTTGTGGTTGCATTTCTGGTAGATGAATATGGCTGGAATAGAAAAAAAGCTTCTTACTTTATGGGCTTTTTGATCTTTCTTGTCGGCCTGCCGCCACTGCTCGGATACAGTTCTTTTTCTAACTTTAGATTTCTGGGTATGGATGTACTTGATACTTATGACTGGTTTTCAAATGTTATTTTTCTACCCACAGGAGGTCTTTTAACTGCCATATTTGTCGGTTACTATTGGGGAAACACAAATGCAGTTGAAGAAGCAAACAAAAACAGCAATTTTAAAATTGGAAGCAGCTACAGATTTTTAATAAGATATATTGTACCTGCCGCTATAATCATCATTATATCTCTGAGTTTGATAAACAGTATTTAAATTTAAAATAAATTATTTAATTTCCAGGAGGAATAAAATTGCAGACAGACAGTAACAATTTATGTGCTCATTATGATAAATGTGGTGGATGCTCTACACAGCATATTGATTATAAGACTCAGCTTAAAAAGAAAGAAAAAATGCTTTTAGAAATATTTGAAGACAATTATCTTGACACTGAAAACTATGAAGGAATTATTCCAAGCCCGGAAATATTTGAGTACAGAAATAATATGGAATTCAGCTTTGGAGATTTAAAAAAAGGTGGGATTCTGCAGCTGGGAATGCATCCAAGAGGAAAACGCTTTGATGTCATAACAGTTGATAAGTGCCTTTTGATTGATAATGATTTTAGAATTATACTGAAAGCAATATTAGACTACTGCCGTGAACATAATTTTAAAAAATACCATATTAAAACAAGAAAAGGTTTTTTGAGAAATTTAGTTATCCGCAAAGGAATAAATACCGGTGAAGTAATTGTAAATTTAATTACCACTTCGCAAAACTCACATGATTTTACTGCACTGGCAGATGAACTTTATAATTTAGAATACAGAGGAAACATTGTTGGATTTATTCAGACAATTAATGATAATTTTTCTGACACAGTTGTTTCAGAAAAAGAAATAATATACAGAGGCAGAAATTATTTTTACGATAAACTTTTAGGATTAAAGTTCAAAATAAACTCACTGTCCTTTTTTCAGACAAATACTCATGGAGCCGAAAAGCTTTATGCTGAAGCAGAAAAATATGTGGGCAGTTCAAAAGGAAAAAATGTTTTTGACCTTTACTGTGGAACCGGAACTATTTCACAGGTAATTGCCTCTAAAGCAGACAACATTTTTGGTATTGAAATTGACAAAGAAGCTGTTAAAATGGCAGAAGAAAATGCAGCTTTAAATAATAGAGAAAACTGCCATTATATTGCTGGAGATGTTTTAGAAAAAATTGAGGAAATAAATATTAAAGCAGATCTGATTATTATTGACCCTCCCAGGCCGGGTATAAATCCAAAAGCTCTGGAAAAAATTGCAGCTCTTAATACTCCAGAAATCCTTTATATATCCTGTAATCCAAAAAGTCTGGCCAGAGATTTAACAGAACTTGATTTTTCTGGATATAAAATAAAATCTTTTAAAGCAGTGGATATGTTCCCACATACAAAACATCTTGAAACAATAGTTTTACTAAACAAAGAAGATTAATTTAATAAATGCTTTTAATATACCTTCAATTACTGTATGATTATCAATAAATCTGTATTTATATAATTTAAATTGTCTGCTTTAGTACAAACTGAATATATTTAAAATAATAAAGGAGCTTCCCTCTTCTGCATTAAAAGCAGAATAACTGCAGGGAAACTCCTTAAATATTATTATATAATATCTCCACAAAACATCCACAAAAAGTTGTTTTCGAAACATTAGTCATCTTTTGTTAATCAATCTTAATAAGTAGAAAAGAGAAAAAAGATCTCAGCATAGTAAATGCCAGTAATTTCTACTTAACCCAGGTTACAACTTCAGATAGATCTTTTCTTTTCGGAGAACTCAATTCTTTAGCCGGAACACCAAGGGGTGTAATTAAGGCCAGATAATATTTATCTTTATCTATGCCAAGATATGATTGAATCTCCAGAGATGCATAATTCTGACTTGTCATCCAGCAGGTCCCATAACCCATATCTGCTGCTTTTAACATAAAATTTTCTGCAGCAGCCCCTATATTCTGAATTCCTGGATCTGCTTTAAGCAGAGCTTTTATTTCTGATTCAGAAGAACCTGCTTTTTCCATAATATCCTGTCCTGTAACCGGATAATCTGAAGCAAAAATTAGTATAAGTACCGGTGCTTCTTTAAAATGAGTACCGAATTTTAAATATTTTTTAAAATTCTTTTTTAAATCCTCATCTTTTACCGAAGCTCTTATCTTATTATTCTTAACTGAAATAATTTCAGCTATATCATTTATCTTCTCACTATTTTTAACAATTACAAAATGCCAGTTCTGAATATTTTTACCGGAAGGAGCTTTTACTGCGGCTTTCAGCATTTCTTCAATATCCTGATCCGGAACATTATCATCTGTAAATTTTCTCACACTGCAGCGCTTGTCGAAAATATCTTTTTTTTCCATAATTAAACCAACCTCCATTATTATAATTTAAATTAAATATACCAAAAACATTTTTGCAAGTCCAAGAAAAATAAAAAAGCCAAAAACATCGGTAACAGTTGTTAAAAATATTGCAGAAGCTAAGGCAGGGTCAATTCCAGCCGATTTTAAACCAAGTGGTATCAAAAATCCAAATAATCCGGCTAATAAGAGGTTAAATACCATTGCCAGAAATATAATTATTCCCAGATAATAATTTCCATACATATAATATAATATAACCCCTGTCAAAATACCTGTTGCAGCACCATTAATAGTTCCCAGCATACCCTCTTTAAAAATTAATTTCCAGCTGTCTTTAAAATCAACATCTCCTAAAGCTATACTTCTGATAACAACTGAAAGTGTCTGACTGCCTGCATTACCACCCATACCGGCTACTATCGGCATTGCTACTGCCAGAGCAACAACCTGTGAAATAACATCTTCAAACATACCAACTGTAAATGCAGCCAAAAAAGCTGTACCAAGATTAATAAACAGCCAGGGAAGCCTCCTCTGTACTGATTTAAAAAGCGGTGAATCAACACTTTCCTCTTCATGTACACCAACCATTTTATACATATCTTCAGTGTTTTCAGCTTCGATTACATCAATAATATCATCTACAGTAATAATCCCTATCATAATACCCCTTTTATTAATAACGGGCATAGCAGACAAATCATATTTAGAAACCTGCTGTGCAACAACCTCCTGGTCAACATCTGGAGTAACTTTAATGATATTATCTTCCATTATTTCAGATAGCTTTGTTTCATCTGAAGAACTCAAAATTTCCCGCAGATCAACAACACCCACCAGTTTTTTCTGATTATCAGATATAAAAATGGTATCAATTATTTCTGTATCAGGTCCAATACCTTTAATTTTCCTTAAAGCTTCAGTGGTGGTAAGGTTTTTATTCAGCAGAATATATTCTGTTGTCATTATTCCACCGGCTGACTCTTTATCATAACCCAGCAGTTTTTTTACAACTTCTGCCTCTTCCTGCTTCATATGACGGAGAAGCTCTTTTCTCTTCTGGATTGAAAGAAGTCCCAGTATATCTGTAATATCATCTGCTGCCATATGAGAAAAAATTTCTATTATCTCTTCAGAACTTTTATTTTTTAATATATCGATCTGCAGTTCTTTTTCCGATTCTTCAAAAATATCTGCCAGATCTTCTGTACTCAAAAGTGAAGTAAAGTTATCTATTTTTTCTCTGTCAATTTCCGATAAAGCTTCAGCAATATCAATTGGGTAATTTTTCTCCACCCATTCTTCGGAAACATTTGACTCTTTATCCAGATATTTAAATATATCATTTTTGATATTATTAAGCTTTTCTGTCATAACATCACCTCAATTTTTATTTATCAAATATCAAAATATACTCATCTAAAACTAATCTATTATTTATTTAATAATCATATTCAGTCCCATTATGATTAAAATAGCACCTCCAATAAAATCGGCATATTTTTCTATCAACAAAATATGTTTAACATATTCTATTAATTTAAAAGCCGCTGCTGTCATAGCTGAAGCAACTATTCCAATAATCAAAGATTTCTGCAGCATAACTACTGCAGTTAAATCATAAAAGAGAGAAAATCCTGCTCCCAGTGCATCAATGCTAACACTAATACCTAAAATAGAAATAGTTATTAAAGTTAAATTTTTATAAATACACTCTTCATCACCTTTAAAACCTTCATAAAAAAATAAAATACCCAGAATTAAAATAACACTGCCACTTAAAAAATCAGATATTTTAAAAAAATTTTGATTTATAAAATGTCCAAGCAGTGAACCTGAAAATGCAAATAGAAATTGAAAAAACCCAAAAGAAAAAATTATTTTAATTCTATCTTCTGCAGAAGTTTTTGTTCCACATGCAATTCCCATTGAAACCCCAAAGGCATCCAAGGCAAGTGCTAATGCAATTAAATAAATATTTATCGTGATCACCTCTGTACAGTTTATATTTCCTATTCATTATTTTATCATAAAAATACTCAAATTTATAATTTAACTGGACTTTCCTCATAATCTATATCGATGTATTTTTAGGTTCTTCAGCCGTAATTTAAATTTTAGGAAATTTTTATGATTTAAGTTGGTTAGGTATATTATTTGTATAAAAATTTATTATGCTTCAATATTACTCTTGACCACTCTTGTTAAATATTATTAAAGATAAATATTATTCTAAATTAATTAGATGTTCTATAATATTATTAAAGATAAAATTTGATTATCCTGCTACGTTTATTTTTAGTACATTTAAATGCTTAATATATAAGCTGATTCAGGTGGTTTATTCTTTTTAATCTTACA
>CAZLIW010000089.1:0-7529 GCA_964559325.1 uncultured Halanaerobium sp.
AGAAAGCAATGATTTTCTGGAAGATATTTTATCAACTTTTAGCAGTAATTTTGATTTTGAAATGATGTTAAATGAGCAGGAATTGGAAAATATTTTTCTGGAAATGTATAATTTTTTTGTAGAGAAAATGGATGATGGAAACTTTTTTAATAAGATTCTGATTTCACTACTTAATGATTTAAAAAACTATCAAATAGAAGATATAACCGGTCAAAAATTTAAGGATGATTTTAAAAAAAATATTTCACAGCTAACAAAAAAGATAAAAAAGGAAAAAGCTGCAGAAGATTCGACCTTTTTGATAGATTTATTAAATTTATTTGATTTGGATAAAATGATTGAGGAGCTTTTTGAGCAGCTGGAAAATAAGAAAATCAGCTGTATATTAACTGATCCTGCAAAAATAGAAAAATTTATTTTTTCAGATGATTTTTCAGATATAGAAAAAAATATAAGCAGCAATTTTAAAGATTCTCTTCTGAAATCCGGCAGTTCATTTTCGGTTTTATTAAATACAGAACAGAAAAAAAAGATTGAAGCAGATATAATAGTAATACTAAAGTTTTTTCGAGAAGAAATAAAAAAATTTATAATTGAAAAAGATGATAAAATAAACTCTTTTATTTTTGAAATTTTTGCAGAAGAAATAGAATCATCTTCAGGTTTAAAAAAATTGAGTCGGGAATCGATCTATTCTCACTACAGAAAAAATATGTCAGCAGATAATTCTCCTTCAGCATTGCTGCTGAATTATCTGGAGGATTTAAAGCCGGTTGATTTCAAAAAATTAAGCAGCAGTATTTTGAAATATTTGAGCAGCCAAACAATTGATGAAAAATATTTAAATTTTGAAAATATTAATTATGATAAGGAGAAATTGATTTCTCTGCTTACTAAAAAATATAATAGTAAGATTTCAGAACTTTTTCCTGAATTATTTAAAAAAGATAAAATAAGATATATCGAAGAAAAAATATCGGAAAAAATGCCTGATATTCTGGAGGTGCTGATTGAAGATCCAAAGAATATTAACATATTATCTGATTATATTTTTTCACAGAGTATTGAGGCAGCAGATTTGTCTTCACTGATTGAAGATAATATAGAGCTTTATTCATCGCAGATAATAAAGTTTATGCAGTTGGAAAATGGAAATATAATAAATGAATTTTCCGGATTTTTTAGAAAAAATTTAGATGATGGAAATAATCTATTCTTAAATATGCAAAAAGATAAGAATAAAGAGACCATTAAACAATTTTTGGTCCAACTTTTTGCTAATCAGCGAGCTGAATTAAAAAAGAAAGAGCTGATCGATTTTTATGATTTATTAAGAAAAGAAGAAAAAACTGCTGCAGAAATTAGTGATTTTATTTTAGAAGTTCTTTATGCAAATATTCCAGAATTTCTTGAGGGAAGAATCAAAGAAACAGTTTCAGCCAATCTAAATACGCTCAGTGATAGAGAAGTGCAGTTATCACTGGAAGATTTTATAGGGAGAGAGCTTAAACCGATTACTTACCTCGGTGGATTTTTAGGTGCTGTTGTTGGAGGTTTGTTTTCTATATTTGCACCAGAACTTTCTTTATTTTCTACAGGTTCATTATGGGTTGAGTATTTAAGCTCAGCTTTTATTTATGGCGGAGTGGGCTGGCTTACAAACGTTATTGCTCTCTGGATGATTTTTCATCCTTATGAAAAAAAATATTTTGCAGGAATTTCTATTCCTTTTTCTCCTGGAATTGTTGCTAAAAACAGGCACAGATTTGCAGAATCAATGGGTTATTTTGTAGACAGAGAACTTCTGGAAGGAGGTTCGACTGCTTCTTTAATAAATAAAAATAGAGATAGATTAACTGAAGAACTATTGTCTAAGCTTGAGGAAGATAATTTTACAGCTGTATACAGCTTTCTTGCTGATAACTCAAGTCTTATTTCCAGAAAAATAATGGAGATAATTAAATCTTTTATAGATAATTATAAGTTTAATGATGAAGACAGAAGTGTTGAATTTATTTCTGAATTTGCAGTCAGAAAAAGTGCTGATTATTTATCACAGCAGGATATTGATAATATATTACAGTTTGTGAGCGGCAGTTTGGAACAGATTTACAGCAGAGATTTATTTAAAAATTTAAATATTAGTAATAAAGAGTTAATCAAAATGATTCCTCAGAAGAACAGCTGGAATTTATACAGCGGTGATGTACAGAAAATGCTGCTGAGTGATGGAACATCGGATGTAATAAAACATATTCTTCCGAAAAACATAAAACATAATTTTTTTAATATTGATCTTTTAAACCAATCCGAAAGATTTCTTTCTGAAATAAAACCTTCTGCTCTGAACATTCTGCTTCAGCAGAACAGGTCTTATATAACAGAGATTTTCAAAGAAAAGATGGATAAGATAATTGAAGGAGAAAAAAGAAAAAGAACTGGATTTATTGAAAACACACTTATGTCAGGAGCAATTCACTTTGCAAATCTGGATGAGTTTTTGCAGAATTCTTTGATGAGGATTAATGAACAAAGGTTGGGTAGATTTCTGCAGGAAGAAGAAAGTAATATACAGAATGTTGTAGAGAAAGTCTTTCAGAAAACACGGGAATCCCAAAAAAGCCTTTATATAAAGAATTTTAATACTGCAGATTCTTTAATTAATTTAATAACTTCCAGTAAAGGAGATCAATTTTTAGATGAGTTTTTTACAAAAAGCAGAGTAGAGATAGAAAAAACTACTGCAGAAGTTTTAAAAGACAGTGATGATACTTTAATTAAAGTGATATTTGATATCGATAAAATAGAGCTCGAGAACTTTTTGAATAAATATTTTACTCAGGGTCTATTCAAAGAAATTGCAGAAGGAGAAAAATATTTATTTAGTAAAGATAATATAAAATCTGTGCTGGAAAATACATCAGCAAACGTTAGATTTTCTTCTGCAGATAAATGTTTAAATGATTTCTTTTCAGGCATTGATCTGGAAAGAGAAGGTGATTCAATAATTATTAGTGCTGAATATTTAAATGAAATGCTTAAAAAATTCAGAGATTTGACTGAAGATAAAAAATTCCAGACTGATATTAATAATGTTCTGGAAAAGGAAACTCTTTTCCTGATAAATTATTTTAATGAGAGAGGTTCTTATACAAGCCTTAATTATTTCGCGAAGCTATTTTTAATGGCGGGATTTGACAGTCTGGAAAATAATATCATATCACTGTTTAATAGTGTTAAAATTAAAGAAATGACCAGTAATCAGGTTAAAGCAATGGATCCGGCTGAGATTGAAGCAATGTTCAACAGTTTTGCCGGAAAATATTTTTCACATTTAAAACAGTATGGTTGGTTTGGAGGCATATTTGGACTGATTCAGATTTTGATAAAAAATATAATCGAAGAAGGTGGTTTGTTTTGAGAAAGAATAGATATTATAATTATTTATATGGCATGCTTTTAGTAGTAATTCTGTTATTTTTTAGTTGCAGTATTATTTCAGCAGCAGCTTCAGAAAAACCAGCTGCTGCTCTTACGATAGTACCTCAGAAAGAAATGTTAAATGCTGTTACTGGTGGAGAAATTGATTTTTCTGTAATGATTCCCCCGGGATACAGCCCTGCAAATTATGCACCTACTCCTCAAGAAATCAGGGAGTTTTCGGAAGCAGAAATATATTTTTCTATAGGTGTACCGGCAGATATACAGAATATCCTGCCACAGGCAGAGGAATTGAGCAGTGATTTAAAAATAGTAAAATTATTTGAAGCTGTTGATAAAAAATTTTCTCCCAGAGTTTTCGAAGATGGAGGAAGAGATCCTCATATCTGGCTTTCACCATTAAGATCAGCCTATATGGTAAATATAATGGCAGAAGAACTGGCGGAATTGATGCCCGAAAAAAAAGATTTTTTTATGAAAAATGCTGCCAGCTATATTAAAAAAATTAAAGAAGCTGACAGAAGTAATAAAAAACTTCTTGCAGAATATAAAGGAGAAAAAATTCTTGTATACCATCCATCAATAGGTTATTTTACCGATCACTATGATCTGGAGATGATAACTATAGAAGATCATGGAAAAGAACCGGGCCCAAGACAGATACAGAAAATAATTGATAAAGCTCGAAAAGAAAATATAAAAACAGTTTTTTACCAATCTGAAATCGATAGTAAAAAATCGAGAGCAGTGGCAGAAGAAATTGGTGGAAGGGTGATTCAGCTTAATCCACTTGCAGAAAATTATTTGGATAATCTAAAACAGATGACCGAAATAATGGTTGAAACACTAAGTGAAAGAGATGATCTAAAGTGAGTTATGCAGTTGAATTAAAAGGAATAACAGTCAAATATGGTAAGTTGCCTGCACTGGAAGATATAAATTTAAAGGTTAAAAACAAAGAATTTTTGGGCATTATTGGCCCCAATGGTGGAGGGAAAACAACCCTCTTAAAAGTGATACTAGGCCTGGTTGAACCTGTAAAAGGTGATGTTATTATCTGTGGTTCCAGTTCCAAAAAAGCGCTTAATAATATTGGTTATGTTCCGCAAATTTCTGCATTTGATAGAAGTTTTCCCATTGACGTTCTCGATGTTGTTTTAACTGCCAGACTAAAAGATAATATAAACTTTTTTCATCACTACAAAAAAGAAGATATCAATAAGGCGGAATCTATTTTAAATAAACTGGATCTTTATGATCTAAAAGACAGGCAGATAGGACAGCTTTCTGGTGGACAGCTGCAGCGTGTGCTGATTGCCAGAGCCCTGACAATGGATCCAAAAATATTACTTTTAGATGAACCTACTGCAAGTGTCGATGCTGCTTCAACTTCAGCAATTTATGAGCTTTTAAAAGACTTAAATAAAGAAAAAACTATTATCGTAGTTACACATAACCTGGCAGCAGTATCTTCATATTTTGATAGCCTGGCCTGCCTGAATAGAAAGCTTTATCATCATGGTGAAAAGAAGCTTAAGCAGGATACTACAGATAAAGTCTTCGGATGTCCGGTTGATCTTATAGCACATGGACATCCACACAGGGTTTTTGCTCCTCATAGAGAGGAGGTAAATGATGATTGATGCTATTGTAAATTATCAATTTATGCAGAATGCTGTTATAAGCGCTGTTCTAGCAAGTATAGTATGTGGATTAATCGGAACCATAATAGTAGAAAAAAAGCTGGTTATGCTCAGTGGTGGCATAGCACATACTTCTTTTGGTGGTATAGGGCTTGGCTATCTTATGGGATTTGAACCTATTTATGGAGCTTTTGGTTTTGCAGTTCTTTCTTCACTCACTATTGCTTCAGTAAGGCGGAGGATAGGAACAGGATCTGATACTTTAATAGGTATGTTTTGGTCACTTGGCATGGCCTTAGGAATACTGTTTATAGGTTTTACACCAGGCTATCCACCTGATATCTCATCCTATCTATTTGGAGATATTTTAACAGTAACATCAGATGATGTTAGATTAATATCTATTTTAACAGTATTTATTCTTTTTTCTGTTATTAGCCTTTTTAATTACTGGAAAGCATATCTTTTTGATGAAGAATTTTTGAGTGTAATAGGTGTTAATGCTCGTTTTTTTGAATATTTTTTGTTTATAATGATTGGTTTGGCTGTAGTTGTTCTAATAAGAGTGGTAGGGATTATACTTGTTATAGCACTGCTGACTGCCCCTCCGGCAACTGCCAGATTATTTACAGATAACCTGAAGAAAATAATGATTTTTGCCATTATTTTAGGTCTTGTTTTTTCTTTTAGTGGGTTAATTCTTTCATATTATTTTAATCTACCTTCAGGTGCAGTTATCATTATTACTGCAGCTATATTTTATTTTTCTTCTGCTTTTTTAAAAATGAAGGAAATAAAGAAATAATCACAGAAATTTAACTTTTATTTGTAAAACAAAGCAGAAGATAAAAAAGAAAAATTTAATTATTTAAAAGGAAAATTGGGTTTGTTATAGAAACATATTTAATACACCTGACAGATTTAAGTCAGGTTCTCTTTTTATTAATTTAGGAGGTTTGCGTATGACATTAAAATTTGTAAGAAAAAGAGATGGCAAGAAGGTAAGGTTTGACAGGGAAAAGATTAAACAGGCTGTCTTAAAAGCAGCTGATGCGGTTGGTATAGAGGATGAGCAGATTGGCACAGAAACAACAAAAGAAGTTCTGGCATATCTGAAAATTTTCTTTAAAAATGGCGGCATCCCTGAAGTTGAGCAGATTCAGGATCTGGTGGAAAAGGTACTAATAGAAAAAGGTTATGCGGAAGCAGCTAAGGCATATATTCTCTATAGAGAAAGGCACAGCAAACTAAGAGATACTCAAAAGTTATTTCAGGATGCTGTTGGGGCAATGAATGATTATCTTGACAGGAGTGACTGGAAAGTTAATGAAAACAGCAATATGGGATATTCTCTTCAGGGCCTGAATAATTTTATTGCTTCACAGATTACAGGTCAGTACTGGCTTCAGGAAATATATCCTGAGGAGATTGCTGTACATCATACAAATGGAGATATACATATACATGATCTGGGAAATCTAAGTGTTTACTGCTGTGGATGGGATCTGGAGGACTTACTAAGAACAGGTTTTTGTGGTGTTCCGACAAAGGTTGAAAGTTCACCACCCAAACACCTAAAAACTGCTTTAGGACAGATAGTAAATTTTTATTATACTTTACAGGGGGAAGCAGCAGGAGCAATAGCTTTTTCAAATTTTGACACATATTTGGCACCATTTATTGCATATGACAGTTTAAACTATGAAGAAGTAAAACAATCTATGCAGGAATTTATGTTCAATATGAATGTACCAACAAGAGTTGGATTTCAGACTCCTTTTACAAATATTACTATGGATCTTAAAATACCCAATTATCTTAAAGATCAGGCAGTAATAATTGGGGGAGAGTATCAGGAAAAGACTTATGGAGAGTTCCAGAAAGAAATGGATATGCTCAATAGAGCTTTTGCAGAGGTTATGCTGGCAGGAGATGCAAAAGGCAGAATGTTTTCTTTTCCAATTCCTACATATAATATAACAGAAGATTTTGAGTGGGAAAATCCGGTTCTCGATCCTGTATGGGAGATGACTGCTAAATATGGGATACCGTATTTTTCAAACTTTATTAATTCAGATATGAATCCTGAGGACGCACGTTCAATGTGCTGCCGCCTTCGTCTGGATAATACAGAGCTGCGCAAAAGAGGTGGAGGACTATTTGGTGCAAATCCTATGACCGGCTCAATAGGAGTTGTGACACTTAATATGCCTCGAATCGGTTTTCTGGCAGAAGATAAAGCGGATTTTATAGAAAGAGTTTACCATCTTATGGATACAGCTAAAGAAAGTCTCGAAATAAAAAGAAAGGTCCTTGAAGGACTTACAGAACAGGGCCTGTATCCTTATTCTAAATTTTATTTGCGTGATGTAAAAAAACGTTTTGATGAATACTGGAAAAATCATTTTAATACTATAGGTTTGAATGGTATGAATGAAGCAGTTA
>CAZLIW010000090.1:0-7418 GCA_964559325.1 uncultured Halanaerobium sp.
TTTTTAATACCAAAATAACCAGACTGATTTCTTAAAGTTTCTCTAACAGTAAAATAGGGATCAAAAGTAATCTCCTGAGGAACAATCCCCAAATATTTTTTAGTTTCTCTGTAATTTTTAATAATATCTTTACCTAAAACTGTAATATTACCAGAATCTTTTTTTACAAGTCCACCTATAATTCCAATCAAAGTGCTTTTCCCGGCACCATTTGGTCCTAAAAGACCAAAAAACTCACCTTTTTTAATATCTAAATTAATATTATCTAATGCCTGTAAATCACCATATTTTTTATTAATATTTCTTATTTTAATAGCTGTTGACATATAATACCTCCACAAATGCTTATATCCAAGCTTTTGTTTATTCTCCAAATAATTAATGTTCTAAGCAATTATTGACTCTTATTTTATCTTTAATTTCATTAAAGATTTATTTTATTACTAGTTTATTCCAGAGGCAGGTTGTGCTGTTTTAAAAAACTTAGTTTATCCCAGTATCCTCTCTGAAAAACAATCTTATTATCTATTATATGAAAAAAACCACATCCGCGAAGTCCAAGCGGATCTTTCCACTCTAAAATTGCCCATTCTCCATCTTCAAATATATTTTCGACAATACACTGCATATTTGCCTGTTCAAATTCATTCTCAAATTTTTTTCTTATAGCTTCTTTTCCCTCAACTTCTTCTTCAGGCACCTGATAATTCACAGCATCAGCAGCATATAATTCTACAAGTTCTGCAGCATCCCCTGTATTAAATATCTCAACCCATTTTTTAACAACATCTTTGGGATTCATAATATCAGCTCCTCTTTTAGATAATTAATGGACAAATTTAAATTTATTTTTTATATTACATATTAACTGCATACTCTACTTTATCTCCTGCAAAAAAATTGATCAAATTTTGTGCTGCAATCTCAGCCATTTTATTTCTTGTCTCAGTAGTGGCACTTGCCGTATGAGGTGTCAAAACAACATTATTCATCTTCAACAGTTCAGGATGCACTTGAGGTTCATCTTCAAATACATCTAAAGCTGCTCCAGCAATTTCTCCTTTTTTAAGCGCTTTTACCAGCTCATTTTCATTAATAATAGGTCCCCTTGCTGTATTAATTATTACAGCTTTATTTTTCATAAGTTTAAATTCATTTTCTCCTATTAAATGATGAGTTTCATCATTTAATAAACAATTAATAGTTATAAAATCTGATTTTTTAAGAAGTTCCTGCAGAGTACAGTACTGTACATTAAGTTCTTTTTCCGCCTGATCTAAGATTGGACTGCGCTTATTATAATAAACATCCATATTGAACCCGGCTGCACGTCTGGCAACTGCTCTACCTATTCTCCCCAGTCCAATTATACCCAGCTTTTTTCCATAAATATCTTTACCCAGCAGCAGTTTAGGCGCCCAACCTCTATATTTTTTGTTTCTAACAAATTGATCAGATTCCACAATACGTCTGGATACTGCCATCAGCAATGCCCAGGTCATGTCAGCAGTTGTTTCCGTAAGAACACCTGGAGTATTGGTTACAATAATATCATTTTCGCTGGCATAATCAATATCTATATTATTATAACCCACTGCATAATTAGAAATTATTTCTAAATTAGGATTGCTGGCTATAATTTCTTTGTCTATTGTATCGGTTAGAAGAGATAAAAGGCCGTCACACCTGTCCATGTTTTCTATAATTTCTTTTTTGGTCAGCACACGGTCTTCTTTATTAACTTTAATATCAAATTTTTCTTTCAACATATTGAGACCTATGTCAGGTATTTCCCTTGTAATATAAATTTTTTTCTTCAGCATAAAATCTCCTCCCTCAACAGTATAAATTCAACAAAACAGATAGTTTCTTTATTCATTATATCAAAGGCAGTACAACAATTCTTCCTTTTTAAATAATTTTTAAATATTTCTACAAAATAAAGGACTTTTCAAAAAAATCTTTAACTATATTACTGTAGAAAGTAAATAAGATTAATGAAAAATAAATTACTTTTTTTATTTACTCGAGCTGGAAAATTTAATTGCAGATATAATATAGAGGAGGAAGAAAATGGTTGATACAATAGGTTTATTAGAATTCAAAAGAATTGCCTCAGGTATTGAGGCAAGCAATCAAATGATCAAGGCTGCTGATATAGAACTTCTCCGTGCAAGATATATATGTCCTGGCAAATATATTGTATTAATTGCTGGTGATGTAAGTGCTGTTAAATCATCAATTAGTGCTGGACTTAATATCGGGAAAAAAGATGTAATAAAAGAGCTAACTATTCCTAAAGTGAGCAAACAGCTGATTGATTCAATCCAACACAAAAAAAGCAAACCAGAAAATTTTGTAGCTCTTGGAGTTTTAGAATACTCAAGTATTGCTGCAGGTATAATTGCTGCTGATGCTGCAGTAAAAGCAGCTGAAGTAGAACTGGCAAAAGTAGTGCTGGGTATGACAACTGGTGGTAAGTCTTTAATTATATTTACAGGTAGTATAGAAGCCTGTAAACAGGGATTAAAAGCCGCCGAATCAGCTAATAAAGATAATGACAGATACTTGCTCGGCAAAAAATTAATTTCTTCACCAGAAAAAACTCTTATTGATTCTATTATTTAGTTATTTAAAATTTGTTAAATAAATATATTTCTTTAATCCAGGATAATCCTGGATTTTTTTATGTTTTAATATCCTATCAAATTATTTAAAACTTTACTTCATAATATTTAAAGTAAATACTGCAGCTTATTTAAGTCAATATTGTAGTCTAAAATACACTTTTCTAAATAATAACAATAGTAATTGTTATTATTTAGAATCTATGATATAATTAAAGAATAATAAAAAGGGTAAATAAAGGAGGTTTTATCAATGGTTAAAACTATTGGAAATTCAAAAAAAATGTTACTGGTGTTTTCCTTTGTGTTGATTTTTGCGTCTGCCCTTGTTGTACAGAATACAGATAGTATATATGCTGATGGCCATATGGGTAAAGATGTTCTGGATACTGCTCTAGAAGCCGATGACTTTAATACTCTCATTACAGCAATCATTGAAGCTGACCTGGTGGCTGCTCTTAAAGGAGATGGACCTTTTACAGTTTTTGCACCAACAGATGCAGCTTTTGCAGCTCTACCAGATGGAGTATTATCAGACTTACTGAAAAATAAAGAAGATCTAAGCAATGTACTGCTCTATCATGTTGTTTCCGGAAAGGTAATGGCAGGTGATGTACTGGAAATGGATGGTGCTGAAGTAGCAACTTTACTTGGGGATAATATAAACATTAAAATTGAAGATAATAAAGTATATATAAATGATGCACAGGTAATTCAAACTGATATTGAAGCCAGCAATGGTGTAATTCATGTAATAGACACTGTTCTGGTACCTTAATTTATATTGATACTGCAATCCAGAAAATAAATTAATTAAAATAATAAGAAGACCGTCATTTAAAATTAAATTGCTTAAATGTCAGTCTTCTTTATTATTAACTTTTTTTAATTAAATCTTTTTCCGCCTTATTTAGAAATAAATTAATTTTAAATATCTAAAAAATATTTTTAAATCTATGATTTAGTAGAAAAACACTACTTCTTAACTTCAATACCGTTATCTAAAAGTATTTCTGCTGTCCACATTGCTGCTTTACCGGTTACATCCGGACATTGATCCTTATGTGCTCCTGCTTCTTCAAATTTTCTAAAATCATCCTGTTCCCAGAGATCAAAACTTCTTCCCATCTTTTTAGTCTGAATATCATTACAGATTACACTTCCAAATTCATCAATAAACTTTTTCCTTAATTTTTTTGCGATTTTAGAAGAACCTGTCCATCCATCTGCACTGCTTTTACCAAATTCTTCTCTGCTGCGGCCAAAAAAACAGCCTATTGCAGCCATTCCTCCAATAAGACCGCCACAGGTACCATCACCGCAAAGAGCTCCACCACCTGCAAGAGTATGATTAGCTTTAATCACCTCACCATCAATTCCATCAAAATAATCCTGCAGTGCAGCTAAAACTGCCTGGGGACAAAAACCATAATCTGCTTCATATTCATAAGCTTTCTTATAAATATTGTCCATTAGTTCTTTACGTTCTACATTTTTCATATCTATCCCCTCCAAGTGATTTTATTCACTTTTATTATATTAAATTTATGAACATATGTCAACAAACATTTTAGCTAATATTATAATCTTTATCTAAATAAAAAAAGAGACTCCGCTTTATGCGAAATCTCTAATACAACAGAGGTTATTATATCAAAATTTATTTATTATCTTCCAGCTTTTTTACCAGCATAACAGCTCCTGCTTCCGGCTCCCTTTCCGGTTCACACCACATATATTTTACATAATTATCATCAAGATATGAAAAAAATTCATCTTCAAAAAGATTAAATGATTTAAAAATACTGCCATTATAAGTTAATAGCGTTTTACCATTAAATTTCCCTTTTTTATATACTATTTCAACCAGTTCTGCCAGCTTTCTACCGGATTTTTTATAAATATTTAAGGCTGAATTATTACCAGTTTCGGCCAAATCAGAGATTTCTTCAGCCAGAGAGGCAACCTTCTCTTTATTAAAATTACTGCTGTAAATATAGTTAACAACAGCTTCCATTGAATCAGCATCAAAATGATTTTTTACCACTTCAATTATATTGCCATTTTTCCCCCTGTCAAAATTCAGCAGAGCCTTCCTTATAAACTCCATTGCGATCCAGTATCCACTACCTTCATCACCAATTATATAATCCCATCCACCAGCTCTAAAAATATTTTCTTTTTTATCCCGTCCAATAGCGATAGAACCAGTTCCAGAATTTATCAAAATGCCTGATTTATCCATCAGTGCTCCTGCAAGGCAGGCAACTCCATCATTAATAACTGCAATATTTGTCTCAGGATATTTTGCTGCTATTATTTTTTTTAATTTTTTACTATCTGATTCTGAATCAATTCCGGCAACTCCCATTCCTATACCTGATATATTATATTTGACTTTCAATTTACCAATTTCAGTAAATATAATATCCAGCTTTTCTGAAGATTGATCTGCCAGAAAATTGAAGGCAGGCAGCTGTCTTTCCAGAATTTTATTAAGGTCTCGATTATAAAGAGAAAGATTGCTTTTACTTCCTCCAGCGTCAATACCTATATAATACTGCATATTGCTCACCAACTCTCATAACATTTAATCAACTGCAATAATATTTTCACACTCTTTTTTTAGCTTATCTTCTGCACCTGTAATTCTATTTTCATATATTTCAATTTTATCTTTTATATCCTTATGTTTTTCTTTATAGTGGGACAAACTTTTTTCCATACTATTTTTAGCAGGACCACCAAAGATATTTCTAATATTAACAAATTCTTCTGCTTCAAAAATAACATTTAAAATTTCTTCAGTACTCTCAGGAGATTCACCGATTATTTCTTTATAGATATCTACAAATTTTTGATATGCTATATTCCTATTATCACTTAAATAATCTACAATTGCAGAAGCTACCTCATGTGCCTCTCTAAAAGAAATATTCTCCCTGCGCACCAGTCTATCTGCAAATTCTGTAATAGAAACCATAGATTTTTTGATATTTTCTAATACCTTTTCTTCATCAATCTCTATTCCTTCAATTATTTTTGTCATCAATTTAAGTACTCTCTCTGCAAATTCAAACGCCTTAAAACCAACAACCTGTACAGCATCTTCTGCATCATTCATATCTGTAAATGGGGTATTGTGGGTAGTATTGATTACATTATCACAATAACCTGCTGCAAGAGAGGACATAACCCGCAGATGTTCCAGTGCAACGGGATTTCTCTTTTGAGGCATAATAGAGCTTATCTGTATGAACTCTCTTCCCAGTTTAATGTGTGCAATCTCAAAACTACTCCAGAATATTAAATCCTGAGAAAATCTACCTGTATTTAGCATTAAAATTTTAAGAGAGGAATAAACATCTGTTAAATAATCTACTGCAGCTATAGCTCCATAAGAGTTCTCCTGAACATTAAAAAAACCTAAAAGTTCAGCTGTTCTTTCTCTATTTATATTAAATCCTGAAGTTGTAATCGCTGCAGCTCCAAGGCTCGAATGATCTGCAAAATTGTATGACTGAAGAAATCTTTCTCCATCACGCAAAAGCAGTTCGATAAATGCAGAAAGATAATGAGCATAAGTTGTAGGCTGTGCAGGCTGACCGTGAGTATATGCAACAACAAGTGTATCAATATTTTCTTCAGCTTTTTTTATAAGAGCAGTAATTAGTTCTGACTTTAACTTTAATAAAGATATCATCTTATTTTTTAATTTCATTTTATACATTGTATGATCAATATCATTTCTGCTTCTTCCAGTGTGCATTCTTCCTGCAGCATCAATTCCTATTTTTTCTTCAAGTTCATTTTCAATATAGAAAAATAAATCTTCAAAATCACCTGTATAAGATATTTCGTCTAAATTAATCTCTTCTTCAATTTCTTTTAATCCTTTAATTATTTTTATGCCATCTTCTCTGCTGATTACTTCTCCTTCAATTAACATCAGAGTATGTGCATAATTTATCTTCATAAGCTCTTTATAAAAATGTTCTTTAAACTCGTCAAATGCCGGAGCTAAAACACTTTCTTTAAAACTTTGAGCTGGAAATTTATTATCTGTCATTTCTTGCACCTCAATCTTCCAGTTTTAATAATCTGCTGATATTGCCGCTCATAATAAGTTCTACTTCTTTATCCGGTAGATTCATAAATCTAAGAACTTTATTCTGTTCATGCAGATATTCTACTGCAAATCCTCGCGGAAAATAAGAAGAGTCTGTTCCGAAAATAATTCTTTCCGGTCCAAATGTCTCATAAAATTTCTGGAAGCTCGATTTAATAGTCACTTCATATGGCATCCAGCGCATCCACTGATTGGAGCCTGAAGTATCTACATAAACATTTTCTGCAACCCAGCCCAGAAATAATAGGTCTTTGGGATGGCCACAGCCAAAATGAGGGATAATAAAATTAACATCCGGAAAATCTTTGGCTACAGGTTCTAAAACTTTTGGACTAATGTTTTCATTATATGCTATACCACCACCAGCACCAAGGATACCAAAATGAATAAGAACCGGGATATTATATTTTTGACAGACTTCCCATACAGGGTAGGCTGATTTATCAGCAATAGGTTTATCAAGTACTGGAGCTAAAAGCTTATATCCCTTTAAACCCTGCTCTGTTATAGCTTTTTCTAATTTTTCTGCAGCATCATCAGCAAAAAGATTATAATGGGCATAACCGATAAATCTATCTGGAGCATAATTAACTATCTGGCTGAGTCTTTCATTTCCTCCACCGGTTACCCAAATAATTTTGTCTATTCCATATTTATCAAGT
>CAZLIW010000091.1:0-7299 GCA_964559325.1 uncultured Halanaerobium sp.
TATATTAAACAGGACAAAAAAGTTTTGTACATAGGATTATCAGGGCAAATTTCTACCTGTATAAATAAAGCAGGACTTGCTGCCTAAAAGTTTCCAGATAAAAATATTGTAATAATGGATTCTAAAAATTTATCTACCGGAATAGCATATCAGATAGTAAATGCAGCAAAATATCGTCAGAATGGTATGAAACTCTCTGAAATAGCAGAAAAATTAAAGCAGGATAGAGAGAGAATTAAAACAAGATTTATCCCTGATAGTCTGGATTTTCTTCATAAAGGGGGAAGGTGTTCCGCAGTAAGCAAATTTTTAAGCAGTATGCTGAAAGTTAAACCTATGATTGAAGTGAAAGATGGACAAATGGGAGTGTCCGAAAAAGTAAGAGGTGGAAGAAATAAAGTTTACAAATCATTATTAGATAAACTTATTTTAGAAAGAGATAAACTGGATACCAGTAAAATATTTGTTACTGAGGCTCAGGATATAAAAGGAGGATTTTATCTTAAAGATAAGATTGAAGAAATGGATTTATTTGAAAAAATTTATTTTGCAAAAGCTGGTGGTATAATATCTTCTCACTGTGGTCCGAACACAGTTGGGCTTATATATGCAGTTAACCATTAATTAAATAGCATACAGGAGGAAATTAATAAATGACATTAAGCAGTTTTTTAAAACTGATAGAGATAAGAACTAAAATTGCCAGTGTTACCCCTTTTATATTTGGGAATATATATGTTCTTTATTTCTACAGAAACTTCAATTCACAAAATTTTTTGCTTATGTTTTTATCTCTTCTTTCCATAGATATGGCTACAACAGCAGTTAACAATTATCAGGATTATAAAAAAGCACAGAAAAAAGAGGGATATAATTATGAAGCACATAATGCAGTTGTAAAATATAATTTATCGGTAAAAAGTGTTAAAATTGTTATAGTATTATTACTCTCTGCTGCTGCAGTTTTCGGTTTTATACTTTTTTTGAATACTGATATTGTTGTTTTGTTTTTGGGAACGATATCCTTTTTAATAGGTATTTTATATACTTCTGGCCCGGTTCCAATTTCGCGAACACCTGCTGGAGAAATATTTTCTGGATTTTTTATGGGCTTTTTAATTCCACTGCTGACTATATATATACATAATATGAGCTTAATAAATATTTATACAGAGGGAGTATTTTTTACTGTTCAATGCAATTGGGTAGAGATGTTAAAAATATTTTTAGCAACCTTTCCACTTACTGCAGGTATTGCTAATATTATGCTTGCCAATAACATTTGTGATATAGAAGATGATTTAGAAAATAATAGATATACTCTGCCAATATATATTGGTAGAGATAAATCTCTAAAATTATTTAAAATTCTTTATTATCTGTGTTATTTATTTATAATGACTGCAGCTATTTTTAAGACAATTCCTTTTTACGCTCTTTTAACTTTTGTAACTATTCCTTTAGTAGCAAAAAATTTAAATTGTTTTTTTAAAAAACAGAGTAAAAAAGAAACTTTTATATTGTCTGTTAAAAACTTTATTATAATAAATTACAGCTATATTATTTCTTTTTTAATCGCTTTTATTATTAGATATCAATTTTAAAAATCAAAATTTTATATCAAAATATATGTGTTAGTAAAACTGCACATATTTTTTGATTAATAGCTCATTATTTGATAGTATTTACAGGCGAAAATAAAAATAATTAAATTTGATGTAATTCAATTTAAGAGGGAGGAAATAATATGAGTTTATTAGGAAATATTATCTGGTTTATTTTTGGAGGATTTATAGAAGCTGTAGCTTGGTGGCTTTTTGGGGTGTTATGGTATGTTACAATAATTGGAATTCCGGTAGGTAAACAGTGTTTTAAACTTGCTAAAATGCAGCTTGCTCCTTTTGGAAAAGAAGTGGTGGAAAAAGAAAGTTCCAGTATTGGATTTATTGCCAATATAATCTGGATAATATTTTTTGGCTGGGAACTTGCTGTGGCCAATTTAATATCGGCTTTAATATTTGCTGTTACAATTATCGGTATTCCTTTTGCCAAACAGAGTTTAAAGCTGGCCTTTTTATCCTTAATGCCGTTTGGTAAAGACATAAAATAAAGAAATTTATGAGGTGATTTTTTTGTATATTGAAAATTGTGCACTTGTGCTGGAAGGTGGAGGTATGAGAGGGGCTTTTACAGCAGGAATTATAAAATTTTTGCTGGAAAATAATCTTATATTTGAATATGTTATTGGAGTTTCAGCAGGTGCAAATAATGGAGCAAATTATGTTTCCAGACAGGTTGATAGAAACAAAAAAATATTTGTTGATCTGGTGGAAGATGAGAGGTATATGGGTATAAAAAATCTTATTAAAGACGGTAATTATTTTGGTATGGATTTTTTGTTTCATGAGCTTCCACATAAAATACTTCCTTTTGATTATGAAAACTTTTTAAAGTCAAACAGCAAACTGGTTGTTGGGGTTACAGACTGTACAGCCGGTAAAACTGTTTTTTTACAGCCTCAAAATTACAGCAGCCAGAAAAAAATAGATAAGATCTTTAAAGCTTCAAGCAGCCTGCCTTTAGTTTCTAATACTGTTAAGATCGGAGGCAGAGAATATCTTGATGGTGGTATTGCTGCACCTATACCTGTTCATAAGGCTGAGGCTGATGGATATAAAAAAAATCTGATCGTTCTAACCCGAGAAAATGAGTACAGGAAAGATCCTGTAAAAGCAGGATTTTTATTGAATTATTTTCTTAAAGATTATCCACATCTGGTTGATCAACTAAAAAATCGCTATAAAGTTTATAATCAAACTATAGATTATATTCGAAAGAAAGAAAAAAAAGGAGATTTTTTTGTTTTTAGACCGCAAAATTTGGATATAGATAGATTCAGTAAAGATAAAGAAAAATTAAAAGAAATTTATAATTCAGCTTATAAAATTGCAGAAAATCGTTCAGAAGAACTATTAAACTGGCTGGAATGCTGATTGATAATTTTAAAAGGGAGTTTTAAATATGGAGTTGAGGTTGGAAAGCTGGATAAATCATCGAATTGTTAAAGCTATGGCAGAATTTGAAATGATTGAAGAGGGAGATAATGTTTTGGTTGGAATTTCTGGCGGCAAAGACAGCAGTTTTCTGCTTTATGCTTTGACAGTATTAAAAAAATATTTTTCTGTCAATTTCAATTTGAAAGCAGTAACTGTTAATCCTGGTTTTAATGATAAAGAAATTTATGATGATTTATCTTCTTATGTAGAAAAATTAAATATACAGTATGAGATTATTGAAACCGAAATTGCTCAATATATTTTAAATAAAGATGTAGATAATCCATGCTCAAAATGTGCACATTTTAGAAAAGGTGCACTTGTAAGCTATATGAAAGAAAATAATTTTAATAAGCTGGCTTTTGGGCATCATTATGATGATGCAGTGGAAACTTTTTTGATGAGCATTATTTATTCTGGGCAAATTTCTTCACTGCAGCCTATTCGTCATTTAAGTCAGAATGATGTTTATATAATTCGTCCACTGATTTATCTGCGTGAAGATACTATAATTAGGGAGATCGAAAAACTGGATATAAATATTCTGGAAAGTCACTGTCCTTATGATAAAGTGAATAAAAGAGCTGAAATTAAAGATAATTTTCCTGATTTATTTAAAAACAAACAGCTTTTTTATAATACTGCAGCTGCAATGAGAGCTGGAAGAAAAGTAGAATTCTGGCCTGAGAAGAAAGATGATAAAATGATAAGTGAAAAGATGAATTATTTTTGGAAAGGAAAATAAAATATAAAATTGGTACCTCCCTAATATACAGGAGGTATTTTTTATACTTGAAAAACAAACATATGTATGCTAAAATAATATAAACAAATGTTTGTAAGAGGGGATATGTATGCGGTCACCGGATTATAGTCAATTAGAAAATAAAAAAATAATTTGTCTTGATATGAAATCATTTTATGCCAGTGTTGAAACATCTCTTAGAGGGTGGGATCCTTTTGAAGTGCCTCTGGCAGTTGTTGGAGATGCAAATAGAAGTGGAGCAGTAGTACTTGCAGCTACACCTGCTCTTAAAGAAAAATATAATATCAGGACTGCAGATAGATTATATCAAATTCCAGAAAATGATGAAATAATAATTGTTGAGGCTCAAATGGAGCTTTATTTAAATAAATCAGCTGCTATTACGGAATTTTTGAGTAATTTTGTATCTCCAGAAGATATTCAGATATATTCTGTAGACGAAAGCTGGATAAATCTCACTCCATACTGTCACAGCATCAAAAAAGCGGTTCAATTAAGCTATAAAATAAAAAAGCATATTTTTAAAAAATTTGACCTATATACAAGTATTGGCATGGGGCCAAATATGTTTCTTGCCAAAGCAGCAATGGATATTGAAGGAAAAAAAAGTGGATTTGCTTTTTGGGATTATAAAGATGTACAGTCAAAATTATGGCCGGTTGAAATTAAAAAATGCTGGGGAATAGGCAGTAAAATGGAAAAAAAACTAAAAAAAATAGGTGTTTTTACTATTGGAGATCTGGCAAAATTGCCTCCGGATTATCTAGAAAAAAAATTTGGTATAATTGGCAGACAACTTTATGATCATTCATGGGGAGTATGTCGTTCAGAACTTGACAGTTTATCTTCTAATATAGAAAAAAGTATTGGTAGAGGGATTACACTGTACAGAGATTATAAAAAAAAAGAAGAGATAGAAATTGTGATTTTTGAATTAGCAGAAATAATTTCGGAAAGAGCAGTGGAAAATAAATTTGTTGGAAGAACAGTCAGTCTGTCTTTAAGCTACAGCTATAAAGAAAACACTGCCGGATTCAGCCGGCAGCGGACATTAGAAAAACCAATTTTTTTAACACAGGATATTTTTAATACAGCCTGTATGCTGTTAAAAGAAAATTATAGAAAAGGCTTTTCGGTTAGAAAAATAAGATTAAATATGAGTAACCTTACAGATGTTAATAAATTTAATGAGGATCTTTTTCAAAAAAACGAAAAACATATGGTAGTAAATAGATTAAAATATCAGCTCAACCAGCGATTTAATTATCAATCTTTGTTTTATGGATTAAGTCTTAAAAAAGGGAGTATTTATAATCGAATTCACAGTACAATTGGAGGACACAAAAAATGAATTATGACAGAGGTAATAAAAAATGGCAGTCTCTTTTTCTAGTTGAACATAAAAGAAAACTTAAAAAACTTAAAAAAAGAATGAGTAAAATAGATAAACCGGAGCTTTCTGACCAGAAGAAAGAAGATCTGGATATGATTTTATTTAAATCTAAAAAACAAAAAAAGATAATATCAGTTGAATACTTTGAAGATGGATTTATAAAAGAATATACAGGAATAATAGAAAAAATAGATAAAGTCCAAAAAATAATTATTATTAATAATGAAAAATATAGATTGATTTTAGAAGTCTGTAATATTGTTGATTTAATTGAAGAATAATTTTATTTATTTTTAGCAGTATTTTGAAGGAATTAGACAGCATTTGTAGAAATTAATAGTTGAAGTTGTTTGGCTGAATTTTATCAAATTTTATTATTATAAAAAGGGGCGATAATGTGTTAAAAGATCTTGTATTAAAAAACAGAAGTATAAGAAGATTTAAGGAAGAAAAGAAAATTGATAGAAAAACTCTTGAAGAACTTATTGATTTTGCTAGAATAACACCTTCGGCAGCCAATCTTCAGCCTTTGAAATATTTAATTTTTGGGAATGAAGGTAATAATAAAATTTTTCCATATACAAGCTGGGCAGGATATATAAAAGACTGGGATGGACCTGAAAAAGGTGAAAGACCGGCTGCATATATTGTAGTTGTGGGAGATAGGGAAATCTCCAAAAATTACTGGGTCGATCCGGGAATTGCAATGCAGACTATGCTGCTGAGAGCAGTAGAAAAGGGAATTAACGGATGTATTTTAGGAGCAATTGATAAAAAGGGAATTAGAAATAAAATTGAGCTTGATGAAAGATATGATATTTTGTATGTAGTTGCTCTTGGTTATCCAGCAGAAGAAGTGGTTCTGGAAAAATGTGCGGATGATGATATTAAATACTGGCGTGATAATGATAATTTGCATCATGTTCCAAAGAGAGAACTTGAGGACATTATATTAAATTAGGATTAAGTTAAGATGAAATTAAGATAAACTGCCGCTGCAGCGGCAGTTTTAATAATTATGTTTACAGGGTGATATTATTGATGTCAGAAAAAGATCAGAATAAAATTGAAGAAAATGAGTTTAATAAAAAAAGGCTGGATTTGATTTGTTCTCATTCACCATCTGCTATTATTTCCTGGTCCAGAGAAGGAGAAATAATTGAATGGAATAGATCTGCTGAAGAACTTTTCGGCTGGAAAAAGGAAGAAATTATAGGTAGAGATTTTATAACGACTTTAATAGCTGAAGAAGACCACGATAAATGGAATAAAATTCATGATAAACTACACAGTAAAGTTCTGAATAAAATAAAATCTAAAGCTGTAGATAAAAAAGGGAATTTTATTACATGCAGATGGAATAATTTTGTAATCAAAAAAGAAGATAATATAAAAGAAATAATTTCAATAGGTGAAAATATCAGCCAGGAAATAGATAAAGAAATTAAGATTTTAAATTTAATCAAAGCTATTAATGAAACAGACAATTGGGTTGTAATAACAGATCCAGACGGAAACATTGAATATGCAAACACTACAGTGGAAGATGTGACAGGTTATAAAAAGGAAGAAATTATAGATAAAAATCCATCTATTTTTAAATCAGGAAAACACAAAAAATCTTATTATAAAAATATGTGGGAAACAATCAAATCAGGTAATGTTTTTAATGATATTTTAATAAATAAAAAAAAGAATGGAGAATTTTTCTACTCTGAACAGACGATTACTCCTATTCAGTCAGATGATGGTAAAATATTGAATTTCATATCAGTTGGAAAAGATATAACTAGAAATGAAAAATTAAGAAAAAAATTAAAATATATATCCAATTATGATATTTCATCCGGTTTACCAAACAAAAGAGCTTTCAGGAGAGAATTAGAAAAATTAATTGAATTTGAAGAGAAAAAAGCTAAAGCTGTATTTGTCATAAGTATAAGTGATGCAAAGTATTTTAATGATATTTACCGAAAAAATGATAATGAGAAAAACTTTATTAGAACTACAGCTGATTGGATTATCGATTATCTTGATGATGATAGTCTGCTGGTAAATATTGATAAAAATCATTTTCTTTCATA
>CAZLIW010000092.1:0-7242 GCA_964559325.1 uncultured Halanaerobium sp.
TAACCGTTGTATTCCACTCACAGATTATTTTGCTTCCATCCCGGCAAACATTTTTATTTATATTGTGTGTTCTTCCACCTTTATATACATTTTTAGCAAATTCAGTTATTTCTTCTTCCAAATCATCAGGAATTATTATAGTAAAATCTTTATTTAAAACCTCTCTTTTTTTCCAGCCGAATATTTTTTCTGCTGTTTTATTCCAGTCAAGAATATTGTTCTCTATATCTGTAACCATTAAAGCTAAAGGGGCCTGGTCAAAAATTCCTCTATATCTTTCTCTGCTTCTAAAAAGTTTTTCGTTTTTTTTCAGCTTGTCCGTAATGTCTTCACCAAGACAGAGAACGTAATCCACCTCTCCACTACTATTTTTATGAGGTATTGATTTTATCTCAAGAAATCTCTTTTCTCCACTGTTTCTGACAAAAATCCAGCAGCCGTTTTTCTCTTCACCCTTTTCAAAAAGTTCCTTATAAAATGTTTTTATATTTTCCAATTCTCTGCCTTTAAAAACTGCAGATATATGCTGATATTCTATATTTTCTTTAGAAAGATTGCATATATTAGCCATCATTTTATTAACCGGTCCAAAATGCTCCATATCTGCTAAATAATATGCTATATGATTTATATTTTTTAATAAAAAGCTGTGTTCAGGTGAAATTTTCATAAAACATTTCCTCCTGCCTGAATTATTGATTAATCTCTTTAAATACTTCCTGTAAAGTAACCTCTTCATCTCTACTTCTGCTCAACTTTTTTTTGAATCTTTTCGGACTATCAACCGCCAGCAGTTTACCCTGATTTATAAAAGCTACTCTATCACATATTCTATCTGCTTCTTCCAAATAATGTGTGCTTAAAAGAACCGTTCGACCCTGATTTTTATGAAGTTTCATCTTTTCTCTAATAATATCTGCAGAAATTGGATCCAGTCCTCCAGTTGGTTCATCCATAATTAAAAGTTCTGGATCTGCCAGCAGTGCTCTACAGATCATAAGCCTTTTTTTCATACCTTTAGAATATGTTTTTACTGCTTTATCAGCAGTATCACTCAGGCTGTATTCTTTTAACAAATTATCTGCTATTTTTCGAGAAATTTTATTTAATGCGGCAAAAAAATAAAGATTATCCCTCCCACTGAGACGGAGATAAAGATTACTGTCTTCAAATACTACACCAATTTTTTCTCTTAACTCAATAGGTATTCGACCGCAGATTTCTCTATCCATAAGCTTAACAGTACCACTATCAGGAGGAAGAAGACCGGTGATTATTTTTATTGTAGTAGTTTTACCGGCTCCATTCGGCCCTAAAAGACCCAGAATTTCACCTTTTTTTAAACTAAGGTTGATACCATTTAAAGCGGTGAATTTACCGAATTTTCTGTATAAATTTTTAATCTCTATAATATTATTACTCATCAAAACCATCCTTATCACTATCTTCAGCAGGGTCAGGATTCCAGATTAAATAAAATCGGTTTTTGTCTCCTGTCTGTAAAAATTTCTTTTCTGCTAAATATACATCTTTTTCTGATTTTTCTTCCCTCTGCTGACCAAGGTGTGTAAAATTAAGCTGGTAGCTTACTTTAATCTTATAATAATAATCAGCCTGATCTCCAAATTTAATCTCATCGGGAAGATCCTGATATGTTATTTTTTCAGCTTTCCCAACATCTATATTGCTGTATTTTAAATTATATTTTTTAAAATTTTCTTTCTGAAATGAGACATAATTTTCACGAGCCAGCCTTTCTTTAAGCAGAGGTAAAAAATTATTGTAAACCCCATCAAAGTTTTCATCAGCATAATGCTGATAGATCATCTCCACAAATTTTTCTGGAATATTCTCCTCCACATCATTTATAGCCAGCACAGAACAGAACTGTGCACTAAAAACAAAAGAGAGAATAATGATAATAAAGAATTTTAAAATATATTTTTTAGTTAACAATACTATCAGCCTTTCTAAAATAAATATATATAAGTGCATATAAAATCAGTGCAGAAATAATTAAAAACAAAAGTTCATTATAAACTTCAATTTGTTTACCCTGATATACAATAA
The DNA here is from genome assembly GCA_964559325.1 of uncultured Halanaerobium sp. GTDB lineage: Bacteria > Bacillota > Halanaerobiia > Halanaerobiales > Halanaerobiaceae > QPJE01. Next base: position 2,071 of record CAZLIW010000092.1, read on the forward strand.
GTCTGTCCAGAGCTCTGTACAGATAATAAGTAGGGAAAAATTTTGCAATAAACTGTGTTAAATTTGATACATCAGCAATTAAAGCAGGAAAAATGACGGGAAAATAAATAACTGTTGAAACTGCTCGCGAAGCCGCCTGTGAATTGCTGAGCAGGCTTATAAGAAGTCCTGCACCTGTAAAAACAGCTGAACCTGCAGTAATTATAATGATCATAAGAATTATTCTCTCCAGGCTGAGAGAAAACATGCCATTTAGTCCTCCCATAATAATTGAAGTTGTCAGAGAAAGAATCACGGCAAATAATGTTTTAGCTATTATTATTTCAAAAGGTCCGGCTCTACTGATCAGCAGAGCGGCCAAAGTATAGTTTTCTTTTTCTTCTGCCAGTGATCCAGAAACAATCATCAGGCCAATCATTGTAATAGTAACAGTAAGCCAGATAGGCAGAATAGAAGAAGACACAAGCACTTCACCTGCCGCCTGAAAATTAAACTGAGGTCCTTTTGGAAATTTATTATAATCTAAAAGTATATCACTTATATTTTCCTTCAGAATAAAAAAATTAACCGTATTTCGGGCATCCAGATAAATACTGTATTTTTCTTCTAAATCAGGATTTCCACTTTTAATTTCGATCAGTGCATCCAGATTACCGGATGCAGTCTGGTCTCTTCCCTTTTCTGGATTATCATAGATTTCTGCTGCAAAATTAACATATTTATCATCAATATATTCAGCTGTTTCTTCTGCTCCTTCTCCAGAAATACCAACAGAAAAATTCCTGACTGCTCCACCACTGTTAACAAGAGCAAACATAAGTGATGCAATAAGCGGCAGCAGCAGAATCATCACAGCAGTTCTATTTTTAATTGATTCTTTTAAATCTTTTAATGTTATATATATAATAATTTTTATGCTTTCCATTTAAACAATCTCTCCTAAAGGTGGATACTGTTTTAGATATAAAAAAATAAATGGGAGAAATATTTAAAATATTCCTCCCTGCAGTTTTATTATGGAGCCATTTTATCAAAGAAATAAATCAGAGCCCAGATAATAACAATAATACCAACTAATTCAGCCATAAAATACCTCCTTTCTGCTGCAGGTAACTTCTCATCATCTACCTTTTTATGTGTAAACTATAATTATTATATTCTAGAAATCTTCAAATTTTCCTTTTAATACTTGCCTATTAATAATAAACCTGTACAGTCTTATGTCCTCAGGCAGTCTTATTCTGCAAAATCTTTGTCATAGATTATTTTCCCAGACTTATTTATATTAATCCCGGGCAGCATTTTAATAAACTCAGCCGGCAGAAGCAGATGTCCGTTTAGGAAAAAAATATTGTTCTTAAGCTCCACTTCTCCACCCTCAATTTTTATATTTTTTGTCTCAATATTCAGCAGATAAAACCTGCCTGCAAAAATCAGCAGAAATTTGTTATCTTCCATTCTGTGAAAAGATAGCGGCAGATTTTCTTTCAATTCTGCAGCCGGAATTAAAGTTGATTCCTCAATACTGTCAGGTTTAATTGAAAACTCAAAAGAATTTAAATCCACTTCTTCTGCAGAAAGAGAAAATGAATAAAACACAATAAAGAAAAATACAGTCAAAAACAGATATCTTTTCACCTGCTAACACCTTCTTTTCTTGTCTTATTAATTTACATATTCTCACTTAAATTTGATTTTCCTGCACTATACAGCTTTTTTTGAAAATTTACTTGTTAGGAAGAGATTAGTCATGTATAATTGGTATATACCACTTATCCTATATACCTATTTAGTGAGGTGATATTTTTGATCAAAGAAATGAAAAAAATAAGTAAAAACAGTCCGCTTCCACTCTATTATCAGCTTAAAGAACTGCTTTTCGAACTGATAAAAGACGGCAGGCTTAAAACCGGTGACAGACTTCCGGCCGAAAGAAAGCTGGCAGAGTATCAGAATGTCAGCAGAATGACAGTAAAAAAAGCAGTTGATGAACTTGTTAACAACGGCTATCTTGTTCGAAAACAGGGCAGCGGTACTTATGTAGCAGAATTAAATAAAGAATACGAAATTTCTCCTATAGCCAGTTTTTCTGAAGAAATGAAGAAAAAAGATCTCATTTTTAAAACAGAGTTAATTAAATTTGACATAATAATTAACAAAAATGCAGCAGTAAAATTGAATATAGAAACTGAAGATAGAATTTATCATCTGCAGAGACTGAGGATTATAGATGAATTACCTTTTTTACTGGAAAACACCTATCTACCTGCGAAAAATTTTCCTTCTCTGGAAAAAGAAGACCTGCAGGAAAGCTCACTTTTTAGAATTATGAAGGAAAAATATGGCTGTATTTTGAGCAGAGCAGAAGCTGAAGTGGAGCCCGTGATTATAAATAAAGATACTGCAGAACAAATGGGAATCAAAAAAAAGGTGCTGGGTTTATACTTAGAACAATTTACCTACAGCAGTGATAACCAAATTCTTGAATATACTTCTGCCCACTACAGAAGTGAAAGCTATAAATTTAAATTAAAATTTAAACTCAACAATCTTGAGGAGGTTTAATGATGAGGCTAATTATTGAAGAAAATTTTGAAGAAATGAGTAAAAAGGCTGCTCTTATGGTAGCAAGTCAAATTACATTAAAACCTGACAGTGTACTTGGACTGGCTACAGGCAGTACACCACTGGGTATGTACAGTGAACTTATAAAGATGTATAGAGATGATGAAATTGATTTTTCCGAAGTTGTAACCTTTAATCTTGATGAATATTATAAATTGGATCCCAAAAATGAAACAAGCTATCATTATTATATGAAAAATAATTTTTTCGAATACATAAATATCAAAAAAGAAAATATAAATATACCCAATGGAATGACAGATGATGTAATAAATTCATGCAAGGAATATGAAGAAGCAATAAGCCATGCTGGAGGTATAGATCTCCAGGTGCTGGGAATAGGTGCAAACGGCCATATTGGTTTTAATGAACCGGATGAAAAATTAAATGTTACAACAGGTCTTGTAAATTTACGAAAAGAAACTATTGAAGCCAACAGCAGATTTTTCAATTCAAAAGATGATGTTCCCCAAAAAGCATTATCGGTTGGGATGGCAACTATTTTAAAAGCAAGAAGGATTATTCTGCTGGCAAGTGGAAAAAATAAAGCCGAAGCTATTAGGGCCACTGTAAGCGGCTGTATATCTACCAGAGTTCCATCTTCACTTCTGCAGACACATCCAGAAATTACACTTATTGTAGACAAAAAAGCTGCTTCCTTAATTGACAGAGATAAACTGTCAGGTAATTTCCACTTCAAAATCTGTAAGAATAAAGCCGGGTAGTGTTTCAACAAAATTTATATATTTATCCATCATGCTTTCTAAATAGCGCCGATCATTTCCCACTGCTGCTGCTCCAATTACTGCACTCTGCCAGTAGTCATTGTTGTCAACTTCTGCAACTGCAAAATTAAATTTATTGCGGCTTTTGTCAATTAAACTTTTTATAATCTTTCTCTTTTCTTTTAATGATGAAACCGCCGGAAGATAGAGAATCAGCTTACAGCTAACGACTACCATATTAATCCCCCCTTAAAAATCGAAAATAAAATAAATCAAACCCTGTCACCACAGGGTTTTTATTTCTCTAATAAATATTTCAATAATATAGAGAATGATTCCTTTTTTTATTAAAAAATATATTTACAAAATTTTTAAAACTACTTTGCTCACCACTTATTAAAGCACTGAGCCAGCCCTGTAATCTTGAACATGCTTTAATATAATTTATTAAACATAGATTCTCAGCAAATCAACTTTTCCTATAATATTTCTTTAAACAATCCCTTAATTCCAGGAGCTAATTTTCCCATTAAAAGTTTCATATTTTCTGAAGACATGACTTCAGGATTATATTCACCGGCAATATCTGTTATCACAGAGACAGCAAGAACATCCAGCCTGCTCTGTACAGCAGTAATTATTTCCGGGACAGTTGACATTCCAACACAGTCCCCACCTATCCTGCGCATATACTCTGCTTCTGCTGAACTTTCAATTTCCGGGCCACAGATAGCTGTATATATACCTTCATGAATGTTTAAACCATGTTTTTCTCCCAGACTAATAATTCTCTGCCTCTCTTCTTCCTTATTATAATAGGCTTTTTCCAGTAGTGGGAAGCGTATTTCTTCTTCTAAAGCTGGCCCTCTTAAAGGACTTGTTCCCTGTAGATTAATATGATTTCTAACAACCATAAGATCACCACGCTGATAGTCTTTATTAAGTGCACCTGCTGCATTTGTTAAATAAACCTTTTCCGCTTTTAGATATTTAAATACTCGTATCGGAAAAACAACTTCTTCCATACTGTATCCCTCATAATAATGATATCTTCCACCTGTAATAACAGTATTTTTTCCATTGATCTTTCCAAAAACAAGGCTTCCTTTATGACCTGGAGCAGTAAGTGGTGAAAAATAGGGAATTTCTTTAAACGACAGTTCAATTTTCTTATCCAGTATATCACTTAAAAAAGAAAGCCCACTTCCGGCAACTACTGCCATATTTATTTTTTTGAATCCGGTTCTTTCTTTAATATAATATGCTGCTTTTTTAGCTTTTTCCAGATAATTCATTCTTCTGTCCTCCCTACTTCACTATTGGACTTTATAAATTCAGATAATTTTTTTAAACCTTCACCTTCAAGAGCACTTGTAAAAAATATTTTTTCTGCTCCAGCCATTTCTAAAATTGATTTTGCATATTCAATATCTGCTTCTTCTGCATCTATTTTTGTAATAATACCTATTACAGGTCTCGCAAAAATAGATGCAAAACCAGGTGGCAGAAAACTCTGCTCTGCTGTGGCATCTGCAATAAGGCCTATTATTTCAGCTTCCTGTGCAGCTGAAATTAAAGCTGTGTAATAATGCCTATTTTCTATATATTCTCCCGGAGTATCAATAGCCCTATTATTAAACTCCAGGCTCTGAGTTCTGTAATCTATATTTTTAAACTCTCCATCTTCCAGAACTTTTATAAGTGTTGTTTTTCCTGCTCTGCTGGCCCCAATAAGAATTATTTTCTCCATGTCAGGACCTCGTAATATCTGTTATATCAAAACCTAAAACATGTTCTAACAGGTTAAGAATATTTTTTAAAG
>CAZLIW010000093.1:0-1333 GCA_964559325.1 uncultured Halanaerobium sp.
GCTAAAATTTCTTCAGGAGTAGGAATCATACCACCTGTACGTCCAAAAAAGTGAACATTGCCATTATTTCTACATACAGCAAGTTCAACATCTTCTACCATCTGCCCTGTGCTCATTTCAACAGTTAAGAAATCATCAACTTTTTCTGAAGTTTCTGCAATAATTTCTTTTGGAAATGGGAAAAGGGTTATAGGTCTAATAAGTCCAACCTTATATCCTTCTTCACGGGCCAGATCTATGGCACTGAGAGAAATTCTGGCTGAAGTTCCATATGCTACTATTACTATATCTGCATCATCAAGATAATATGTCTCATATCTGACTTCTTCTTTTTTCATCTGTTCATATTTTTCTTTTAACTTATAGTTGTGCTTTTCTAACTCGGCTGGATCTAAAGCAAGTGAATTAATAATATTTTTTTCTCTTCCTTCAGCTCCATCAGTTGCCCATGGTTTATCAGGTAGATCATCAGGATCAATACTTTTTTCAAAAGATACTGGTTCCATCATTTGACCTATCATACCATCAGCAAGCAGTAAAACAGGGTTTCTGTATTTATCTGCAAGTTCAAATGCATCTATTGTCAGATCAACAGCTTCCTGTACAGAAGAAGGAGCAAGAACAAGCAGTCTAAAATCACCATGTGCCATTCCTTTTGTGGCCTGAAAATAATCTGACTGAGCCGGTTGAATTCCACCAAGGCCCGGGCCACCCCTCATCATATTAACAATAACTGCCGGCAATTCTGCACCAGCAATATAGGAAATACCTTCTGCTTTAAGACTGATACCTGGACTTGAAGATGAAGTCATTACTCTTGCACCTGCACCAGCTGCTCCATAGACCATATTACTGGCAGCAACTTCACTTTCCGCCTGAAGAAAAACTCCATTCACTTCCGGAAGACGCCAAGAAAGATATGCCGGAAGCTCGTTCTGAGGTGTTATCGGATATCCAAAAAAATAGCGGCAGCCTGCCTGAACGGCAGCTTCAGCTATTGCTTCATTTCCTTTCATTAAAACTTTTTTAGCCATTAATTAAACCTCCTAACAAAAATTTTATATTAATCTTCCTTATAAACTGTAATTGCAACATCCGGACAAATTCTATAACACTGTCCACAGGAAATACAGGCAGACTGGTCAGTAACCTCTGCCGGATGATAACCATGACTGTTAATTTCTTCGGAAATAGTTAGTATGGAAACAGGACAGACTGTTGTACATAATTTACACCCTTTACATTTTTCGCGGTCAATAACAACTTTCTTTATATCAGCCAACATTATGCCTCCCTTCAAAAAATCATTGATAATCTTTAGCTTTTTCATCTC
>CAZLIW010000093.1:1343-7221 GCA_964559325.1 uncultured Halanaerobium sp.
TTCTTCACCAGTTAAAACTCTCCAGGCCCCAGCTGTAAGTGCTTCCATTTCTTTTTCACCGGGATACAGATAAACCGGGGCAATAAACTTAATTTTCTTAATTATTTTCCCTGTCAGACATTTTGAATGTGCCATACCTCCTGTTAATATTATAGCATCGATCTCACCTGCATTAACAGCAGCAAGAGAAGCTATTTTTTTAATTATCTGGTAGGACATGGCAGATAATACAAGCTCAGCCTGTTTATTTCCATTTTCTATCATCTCTTCAACTTTTATAAGGTCTGCAGTACCTAAATGTGCTTTAAGCCCTCCATCACCAACAATTTTCTTTTCCATCTCTTCAAAACTGTAATTTTCTTTTTTCATAAGATTCAGCAAATCAATCGCCGGTAAACTGCCGGCTCTATTGGGAGACATAGGCCCCAGACCACCTAAAGCATTGTTAACATCGACTATTTTACCACCTATATGAATGCCCACCGATATTCCTCCACCAAGATGGGCAACAATAAGATGCATATCCTGATAATCATTTCCTGTCATTTCAGCATGGTTTCTGGCAACTTCTCTCTGATTAAGAGCATGGAATATACTTCTATTTCTGAGCTCCGGTAAACCTGTTATTTTTGCAATTTCACTCATTTCATCAACTACAACTGGATCTACTATAAAAGAAGGTATATCTGCAGTATCAGCAATTCTTTTTGCCAGCAGTGCACCTAAATTACTTGCATGTTTACCGTATTTTTGACTTTTAACAGTATCAAGCATTTTTTGGTTTATATTATATGTTCCACCCGGAAGGGGCTTTAAAAGCCCCCCACGCCCCACTACAGCAGACAGTGATTGAATATCAGTGTTATGTTTACGCAGGAAATCCATAATATGACTGTATCTCATCTTTGCCTGATCTACAATGGCCGAAAATTTTTCCATTTCTTCCGGAGTATGAAATATATTTTCTTCAATTACTCTAACTTTATTTTCAAAAACTGCCAGTTTGGTTGAAGTAGAACCTGGATTAATTACCAGTATTTTATATTTCATTACATCAGTCCCTTGGTATTAAATTACTTCTTACTTTTGCTATTTTTTCTATTCTTTCTTCTGCCATTATGTCAGCTGCTTTATAGGTCGGTATATTATCTCTTTTGCTGATAGCAAAAACTTTTTTAACATTATCATATATCTTGCTTGCTTTTGCCATTGCTCTTTCTTTATTATATCCAAGCAATTCATCATAAACATTGATAACTCCACCGGCATTTATAACATAATCAGGTACATATAATATCCCCTTATCTTCAAGCATATTTCCATGTCTTGGTTCAGCCAGCACATTATTGGCAGATCCAGCTACTATATCTGCTTTTAATTCCGGTATTGTATCATCATTTATTACCGCACCAAGTGCACAGGGAGCAAAAATATCACATTCAACTCCATAGATATCTTCTGGACTGACAACTTCAGCTTCTACTTCATCCAGAACCATGTCCAGATTTTCCTGTTTAATATCTGTAATGATCAATTTTCCACCTTCATCAGCTATATGTTTGGCAAGATAATAACCGACATGGCCAACTCCCTGCAGAGCAACAACTTTACCGCTCAGATCAGGTGAACCGTAAAATTCGTCTGCAGCAGCTTTCATTCCCCTCCAGCATCCATATGCAGTTACAGGAGAAGGATCACCACTTGTACCAGGTAATCCAGTGACAAAATCGGTTTCTTCAGCCACAAATTTCATATCATCAACACATGTATTGACATCTTCTGCAGTAATATAGCGTCCATTTAAACTCTGAACAAATCTACCATAAGCACGCCACAGTTCTTCACTTTTTATTTCATCTGGATCACCAATTATGACAGCTTTTCCACCACCAAGGTTAAGGCCGGCAGCCGCAGACTTATATGTCATTCCCCTTGCCAGTCTTACTGCATCATTTAAAGCTTCTTCTTCACTATTATAATTCCAGATTCTTGTTCCACCAAGAGCAGGCCCCAGTGTTGTATCATGTATACATATAATTGCCTTTAAACCAGAAACTTCATCATAATTAAAAATTATTTGTTCATAATCGTGTTTTTCCATTCTTTCAAAAATATTCATCAAATTTCCTCCTTTTAAATTTAGGTATTTTGATTTAAAAATTTACCTTACAGTATCTGACACAGCATAATATTTATCTTTTTGAGACAAGATTTCTTACAAACAATTTTCCTAAAGCTATCGAATTGAATTTAGTTTCCAGAGAATCTGCTCTGGAGCTAATAATTAGAGGTACATCAGCACCCATAATAAGGCTTGCAGTTGGCTGCTTAAACATTACAACCAGTGTTTTGTATAGAATATTTCCAGATTCTATATCTGGAACAACCAATATATCTGCTTTACCTGCTACTTCTCCTCTGATCCCCTTTTTTTCTGCGGCCTGTTTTAATAAAGCATTATCAAATGCAAGTGGTCCGTCAACTATCACATCAATCTGTCCGCGATCACTCATTTTTGAGATTACTGCAGCTTCTACTGTAGACGGCATGGATTGATTGACAGTTTCTACTGCTGCAAGTAAAGCTACTTTTGGACTGGAAATCCCTAATTTTCTGGCAAAAAAAACTGTATTCTCAATAATCTCTATTTTTTCTTCCAGGCCCGGAGATATATTCATTCCTCCATCTGAAATCATAACAAAGCGGGTCTGATTTTCAAGATAAATAAGAGAAACAAGGCTTAAAAGATGTCCCCTTCTAAAAGAAAATTTCCTATCAAGCATTGCCCGAAGAATAGTTCCAGTATTAAGCATACCTTTCATAGGTATTTCCGCTTTTTCTTCTTCCACCATCTGCATGGCTTTGTAAGCAGATTCTTCACTTGACCTGCTGTCGATAATTTCTAAATCTGCAGTAAAATCTATTTCTCTTAAAATCTTTTCAATTTTCCTTTTACTGCCTATTAGAATCGGTTCAGCAATTTTTTCTTCATAGGCTTTTTTTAAGCTTTTGAGAACTGTTTTATCCTCTGCCTGAGCCACAGAGACTTTAAGCATTTCTCCAGTTTTAGCCATTTCAATTAGCTGATCCATATCTGAAAACATTTTAATCACCTCCACACTATATAATAAATGCAATATCTATTCCAATCACATAATATTTAGAAAATAATTAAAAAATCCCATTACAATGGGGATCTAAAGCATCACATATAAAAATTTTTATTTTCTGAAAATTTTTAACTGCAAAAATAATCATTCATGCAATAATTTGCAGGCAATAATTTGCAGTCATAATTACTATCTAATGAACTTCAATATAAACATCCAGCTAAATATCATTATGAATATCTATATTAATTTTAAAATTAATATAAAATAGAATGTTCTGCTGATTTCTTATTGTCCTAACTATTAATTTATACCATATTTGCTCAGCTTGTAATATAGGCTTCTTACAGCTATACCGAGAATATTCGCTGCTTCTGTTCTATTTCCATCTGCTTTTTTAAGAGCATTGATTATGGCTCTTCTTTCAGTTCTGGCAATAATTTCTGCCAGGTCTTCTTTTTCTAAAGTGAAACTTTCATTAAAAGTAAATTTGTCACTGTCAGATTCACATTTATCAGCAAGTACAGGCAGGTCATCTATATCTACAATATCTTCTTCAAAAGAAGTATAGATCATTGCTCTGCCTAAAATATTTTCCAGCTCTCTCACATTTCCCGGCCATTCATATGAGCTTAACTCCAGCATTGCCGCATCGGAAATACCCCTGACAGTTTTCCCATATTCCTGATTCAGCTTTTTAATAATGTGATTGATGAGTAGAGGCAGATCTTCTTTTCTCTTTCTGAGTGGTGGAATTTCCAGTGGAAATACATTTAATCTATAATAAAGATCTCTGCGAAATTCTCCATTTTCAATTGCTACTTCGAGGTCAGTATTGGAGGCAGCAATGATTCTGACATCTATATCAATCGCTTTTGAGCCACCAACACGTACTATTTCTTTTTCCTGCAGAACCCGCAGCAGTTTTGTCTGCAGATTGAGATTTATTTTTCCTATTTCATCCAAAAATATTGTTCCACCAGCAGCTTCTTCAAAAAGCCCTTTTTTTCCACCTTTTTTTGCACCTGTAAAAGCTCCTTCTTCATAACCAAAAAGTTCACTTTCCAGTATGCTTTCTGTGAGTGAAGCACAGTTAACCCGAACAAATTTGTAATTCCTGCGATGGCTTTCATTGTGGATTGCATGGGCAAAAAGCTCCTTACCGGTTCCACTTTCACCTCTGAGGAGAACTGTTACAGGTGTATGGGATGCCCTTCTAGCAAGGTTTATAATCCGCTGCATTTTATCACTTTTTCCTACTATATCACTGAAAGTATATTTGGCGCTCAGCTGTCTTATAATTTTTTTGGCCTGATTAAGTTCTTCAGTTAATCTTTTAATTTCTGAGACATCTTTTATAACTCCAACACTGCCTTTTAATTTTCCACGAACAATTATAGGTGCTACATCAACAATTACATCCTTTTTACTTGGTCCTACCTTCATCCGCACATTATAGACAGGTTCTCTTGTTTTTAAAACCTTATAATGCATACTTTTCCCTTCGGCTATATCGACACTGGCCGGTTTTCCAATTACATCTTCTTCTGTTAACCCTGTCAATTTGGTATAGGCAGGGTTAATCATAATTCCTTTACCATTTTCATCTACAACTGAAATAGCATCCTGGGTTGAGTTAATAACTGCTTCTAAAAGAGCACTGGATTCTTTTAAGTCTGTAATCTCTTCTGCAAATCTCTTTACTTCTTCTACATCTCGAAAAACAGCCAATGCCCCAATGATTTCTCCAGCTTCATTTCTGACAGGCATTCTGTTTGTTATTATTGTAAGTCCACCAACATACTGAGTTTGGTTTAATTCCATTTCCCCGGATTTAAGAATATAATGCATCCTGGTATTTTCTATAACATTTTCTACATCTTTTCCTATAATATCTTCTTTTTTTCGTTCTAATATTTTTTCAGCTGCTTTATTAAAAATTTCTATTTTTCCGTCTTGATCTACATAAATTATTCCATCATGAGTTGCATCTATAATAACATTTTGTTTGTTTTCTTTTTTCAATATAAAGATACACCTTCCTTCCGACAGAATTTAAATCAAAATATCTTCTCTTAATAAAGGCATGCTCATACATCTGGGGCCACCTCTGCCCCGGGAAAGTTCAGAACTGGGCATAATATGAACTTTTATTCCATTTTTTTTCAACAACCTGTTTGTAACATAATTTCTTTCATATACGATTACCTCTCCAGGTGCAAAGGCAAGAGTATTGGAACCATCACTCCATTGTTCTCTTCTTGCATCAATGTAATTTCCACCCGCACATCTGATTAATTTTAAATCATCTAAATGCAGATATTTTTTTAATATATCTGCCAGATCAGCTGTTTCTTCACTGATTTTTAATTCACCATATTCTGAAAGTTTTATCGAAAATAACTTTAAGGGATCTTCTATTTCTGCATGTATGGTAAATTTATTGAAATCTACCATTGTAAAAACTGTATCAAGATGCATAAATGCTCTTTTTTTGGGGATATTAAAAACCAGTATTCTGTCAAAACTGCTGTCTTCTGCCCTGAGAATATTTCTGGCCAGTTTTTCGACCGCCTCAGCTCTGCTGCGCTGTGAAATTGCTACAGCAATAACTCTGTCACTTAAAACTAAAATATCTCCACCTTCCAGAGAAGCTTTTTCATAGCGGCTGTAATAATTTTTTATTTCGTTATTACCGTATAATGGGTGATAGCGAAAAATATATTCAGCATAAATGCAATTTTATAAGAATAATGCTCAAATTATAT
>CAZLIW010000094.1:0-4608 GCA_964559325.1 uncultured Halanaerobium sp.
GTAAATTTTGTTGATAAATCTCTGCAAATGTTTTTTAAAAAATTAGAAAAAAATGATTTAATGAAAAATACATTGGTTGTAATTTATGCTGATCATGAATCAGAAATTGACACATCAGAATATTATTCTGGGATAGATTTAGAAACGATTAGAAACATTAAAGCTCCCTATCACATTCCTCTTTTTATAATAAATGATAATATTGGTGCTGAACTATCATCTAAACATGGTACAACAACAGATATTGCCCCCACAGTACTTGATATAATGGGATGGGAAAACCTGCCTCAGCAGTTTGTAGGTTCTTCACTGCTGCTTGAACAGGAAAAGCCGCTGCTTTTTTTACATGAAAATCCTCAAATTCTTTATAAAGAACAATTATTTGTAAAACAGCAGAATGAGTTTGTAAAAATTGGTTATCTTGAGAGAAAGGAAAATTCAGCACAGCTTACAGAAAAGCAGACCGAAAATATTGCTGAGATTATTGAATTTATGAGAAAAATATTTTTGACAACAGAAACAGTCATTCCTGGAGGTGAATAACATTACTAAGTATTTTCTTTTAATACTGCTGATAATTATTACACTTCTCTTTATATATGGAGTATATTCATTTATTAGACCTTCTAAACTTGGTGAGAAAATACTTAATAATTACAGATTAAATTATCCAGCTATAATTGCTCACCGTGGTGCTTCAACTGAAGCTCCTGAATCAACTGAACCTGCATTTGAAAAGGCTTTAAAAAATGGAGTTGATTATGTTGAGGTGGATATACAGAGAACAAAAGATGGAGAGCTTATTATCTTTCATGATGAAAATTTAAAAAGATTGTCTAATGTAGAAGATGTTTTTCCGGAAAAGGCTGATGAAAAGGTAAATGAATTTACTTTAAAAGAGCTTAAAAAATTAGATTTTGGATCATGGTTTAATAATATTTATCCCCAAAAAAGCAGCTCTGATTATGAAAATCTTAAAATTATGAGGTTGGAAGAGTTAATAGAAATGATGAAAAATAAAAGTAAGAAGACAGGTCTATGTATAGAATTTAAACATCCTGAAAAATATTCCGATATAGAAAAACAGACTGTTAATTTGCTTAAAAATACTGGCTGGTTTGAAAAAAAATTAAAAAACAATATGCCAAACGTACTTATATTTTCTTTTTCTGAAGAAAGTTTAAAAAAAGTTAGGGATTTAAACTCAGACATACCAAGAATATTACTTCTTAATGATAATATGGTCAGTATCGGCAGCTGGAAGAAGTGGACTAAAAAAGCAGAAAAGATTGCACACGGGCTGGCAGTAAAAGGGTTTGTGAGCTGGCCCTGGCATATTTCTTCCGCTCACCGCAGAGGTCTGTTTGTATATTCATATGTAATTAACGAATCATGGCAGCTTAAAATTTTATCCAGATTTAAAGCAGATGGATATATAACAGACAGACCCGAACTGTTAACCTCATTCTTTAATAGGCTGGAAGAAATTAAAGAAGAATTGACAGGAGATTTAATAGAAGAGCAATAGATAAAATGGAATTTTGTGTAAAACAGATAAAAAAATACAAAAAAACTTTCAATTTAGTAAAATATTTAATAAAATACACCGGGAAATATGATAAAATGTTATTGCTAAGTAGATTTATAAAATATTCATTAGGAGGAAACTAAATGGATAATTTTGTTTTTCAAAATACAACTCAAATAGTTTTTGGCAAGAATACAGAACAGGAAGTAGGAGAATATACTTCAAAATATGGGAAAAAAGTCCTGCTTCATTATGGTGGAGGCAGTATTAAAAAATACGGCACCTATAATAAAGTTGTTGAGTCTTTAGAAAAAGCAGGTATAGAATATGTAGAGCTGGGTGGAGTAAAACCCAATCCCAGAGTTGATCTTGTGAGAGAGGGAATAAAACTGGTAGAAAAAGAAAATGTAGATTTTATTCTGGCTGTTGGTGGTGGAAGTGTTATTGATTCAGCCAAAGCGATTGCAGTTGGTCACTATCATGATGGAGATGTGTGGGAATTGTACCAGGGCCAGCTTAAGATTAAACAGGCACTTCCTGTTGGAGTTGTACTCACTATTCCTGCTGCTGGAAGTGAAGCGAGCACAAGTTCTGTAATAACAAATATGGATGGCATGTACAAAAGAAGTATCGATACAGACAAAATAAGGCCCAAATTTGCAATTATGAATCCGAAATTAACATATACACTACCTGATTATCAGACAGCTGCCGGTGCATCAGATATAATGGCACATATTATGGAAAGATATTTTACCAACACACCTGATGTAGACTTTACTGACAGACTCTGTGAGGGGTCACTAAAAGCAGTGATAAATAATACTCCAAAAGCATTGAGAGAAAATGATAATTATCCTGCCAGAGCTGAGATAATGTGGGCCAGCTCTATCGCACATAATGGATTACTCGGAACAGGCAGAGAGGGAGACTGGGCCTCACATAAGATAGAACATGAATTAAGTGGCATATATGATGTAGCCCATGGTGCTGGACTGGCGGTAATATTCCCGGCCTGGATGGAATATGTATATAAGCATGATGTTGAAAGATTTGCTCAGTTTGCTGTACGTGTGTGGGATGTAGATCCAGATTTCAGTGATTTAAATTGGACAGCAAAAGAGGGGATCAGGAAGACAAAAGAATATTTCAATTCTATTGGTATGCCGACAACACTGGATGAGCTGGACATTTCTGGAGACAGGCTGGAAGAAATGGCAGAAAAATGTACAGAAGATGGTCCAGTTGGCAGCTTTCTCAAATTGAACAAAGCAGATGTTCTAAAAATATATAGAATAGCTCAGGAATAATCTGTAAAAGCAAACTGCTGCCCTGTCTGGAAATGGCAGGGTAGTTTATAAAAAATAAAGAAATAAACTGGAGGTGGATAAATGCTGCAGAGAATATTTTCATTCTTTTTTTTACTGATTGTTTGGATAATTTTTTCCGGTCGTATTTCTTTTGATGTTTTATTAGTTGGAGCGGCCGCCTCATTTTTAGTAACAATATTTTTTAGTGATTTATTATTTAGAGCTCCCAAACAAAAGCAGCCCTGGTATTTTTACATACGCAAATTTTTTCTTATATTACTTTTTGTTCCTGTATTTTTTTATGAAGCAATCATGGCAGCATTAAAAGTTTCATATCATGTTTTAGAAAAAGAACCTTCCTTTAATCCCGGGATTGTTAAAGTAAAGACAGAGCTGGAAGATATAACAGCATTAACTCTGCTTGCTAACCTTATTACTTTAACACCGGGAACACTAACTCTCGATTTTGATAAATCAGAACGTGTCTATTACATCCACTGGATAGACGTAGAAACGGTTGAAGAAGCCGAATTGAAAAAGAAAATAATTGCTCGTTTTGAAAGATGGCTAGGGGTGATTTTTGAATGATAATAGGGCTTGCTATTTTTTTCACAATACTATCGATGATTGTGTCATATCGTGTAATAAAAGGTCCAACAATTACAGACCGTTTGATTGGTGCTGATGCAATTGGGATATTTATGTCAATAGTTATGCTGTTAATAGCATTAGAATATGATCTTTACCTTTTAATAGATATAGTGCTTGCATATGCAGTACTGCTGTTTATAGATGTTCTAATTTATGCAAAATATTTCGAGCACGGGGAGCTGTATAAATAATGGAAATAAATATAATAATTGCTTACTTTTTAATGTCAACAGGAGCTATTTTTGCTGTTATTACAGTGCTGGGACTGCTAAGATTTCCTGATGTATATACAAGAATACATGCTGGGGCTGTTGTACTGACAATAAGTGCAGTACTGGTCACTTTAGGAACAGCCATATATGTCTGGGAATTTTTCCTGAGCATGAAAGTATTGTTAATTGGAGCTTTTTTTCTATTTTCCAATCCGATGGCAACACATGCTATTGCCAGAGCTTCTTACAGCAGAAAAATTGCTCTGCCAAAAGAGTATGAAATTGATGAATATTCCAGTTACCTGGGGAGAGATAAAAAATGATAGTTTTAGAATATTTGCTGCTTTTTTTTCTGGTTATGTCGGCAATAATGGCAGTTATATTTGATGAAGAACTAATTTCTATAATTTTTCTTTCTATTTTTTCTATTATTTTAACAGCTATATACCTTATTTACAGAGCTGCAGATGTTGCTCTGGCCGAGGCTGTTATAGGTGCTGGATTAAATACTGCAATTTTTATGAGCGCTATAAGTCAGATAAGGAAAGGAAAATCCTGAATATAATTTATGTCATATTTTCGAAGGAGGTTTTATGAAGCAGAAACTGCAACATATTATAGTAATTATAATTTTAACAATTTCTGGAGCTGCTGTGTTTTTCAATCTAAAGGTAATGACTATATATAAGGATATACCAGGAGGTATTTCAAGATATATTATTTCTTTTGGCCTGCAGGATACAGGATCACTTAATTTAGTAACTGCTATTTTATATGATTATAGGGCATTTGATTCAATGGGTGAGAGTACTGTTATTTTTGGAGCAGTTAGTGGAATTGTTCTAATTTTGTCCCGCAAAATGCTGCCTGTATCTTCAAAAGGACTTTCATTTATTGTAAAAAGAAC
>CAZLIW010000094.1:4708-7203 GCA_964559325.1 uncultured Halanaerobium sp.
CCCGCAAAATGCTGCCTGTATCTTCAAAAGGACTTTCATTTATTGTAAAAAGAACTCTGGGGATTATGACACCTTTTATTGCACTTTTTAGTATATATGTTATTACTCACGGTCATCTGACACCTGGAGGAGGTTTTCAGGGTGGTGTAATTCTGGCTGCTATTTCAATTATTTTTAGTATAGTTTATGGCAGTGCATTTGATTATAAGAGATACAGCCCACAGATGAAAACTGTAATGGAGACAACAGGGGCATTATTATTTATAAGTATTGGAGTATTGGGTATATTTTTTGAAGGATTTTTTCTGGATAATCTCAATTTTTTGGGAGGGGAAGCCGGGACACTACTCAGTGCCGGCAGTATACCTTTTATAAATCTTGGAATTGGTTTAAAAGTAGGTGCAGGTCTGGCAATAATATTTTACAGTATGATTCAAAAAACATTTGGAGAGGAGCTCTAATATGCTGAATAATTTTATATTTGTATTTTTGTTTATGTTAGGGCTTTATGCAGTAATAATGAAAACAAATTTAATTAAAATGGTTATAGGACTTAATATTATGGAAGCTGCTGTATTTTTATGGGTTATTGCCTTTGCTGATGTGGGAAAAGATGTTCCAATCTACCATCTGGGACGAGTGGGGGAAAATTTTAATGATCCAGTACCCCAGGCTTTGACTTTAACAGGTATAGTTATTGGTGCCAGTACTTCAGCACTTCTTCTGACACTTATTATAGAATTAAATAAATTTACTGATACAATTGACAGAAATAAGTTAAAGGGGTTGAATGATTAAATGGATATAGAGATATTATTATTGATTGTAGTACCCCTGGCCACAGCATTTTTGATTCCACTTATTGACCTGATAAGTACAAGATTGAGGAGAATTCTTATTTTGTCAAGTTCAATAACAGAAGTATATATTATTCTGTCAATTTTAATTAAAAATTATAGTTCTCTTAAAGCAGGAGATTTTTTTCTAAAATATAATATGGGAGGTTGGAGTCCTCCATTTGGTATTAATCTTGCTATGGATAGTTTGAGCTTATTATTTTCTCTTATAGTTACCCTGGCTCTGTTTATGATTGTAATATTTTCAATTGGTTTTATCGGCCATCATGAAGGTAAATATTATGTTCTCTTTTTTCTAGTTATTGCTTCAACAGAGGGGGCACTTCTTACCGGAGACATATTTAACCTTTATGTTTTTATAGAGATGATGACAATATCTACTGCTCCCCTTGTTGCTTTTAAAAGATCTCAGGAATCTACCGAAGCTTCAATTAAATATCTGTTCTATGGAATAACAGGAGGAGTCTTCTTTTTTATTGGTGTTATACTAATTTACTACAGCCTTGGCACTTTAAATATGGCTGAAATAGCAAGAGATTTTCATTTGATAGATAGTACAATGCAGATTACTATTGCAGCAATTTTTATGCTGGGCATGTTAATTAAACTGGGTATTTTCCCCTTTCATTACTGGCTTCCAAAAGCACATAGTGCCTGTCCTGCTTCTATGAGTGCTGTACTGTCAGGTGTTTTATTGAAGGTATATCTGTACATATTTATTCGTATTTTCTGGACAATGATAAATTTTGATTTTCTTGTCGATATACATATTGCACCATTTATTCTGGATCTTGCTTTAGTATCAAGTATCTTAGGACATATATTTGCTCTGCAGGCAGATGATTTAAAAAGAATGCTTGCATTTTCCAGTATTGGACATATTGGTATGATTCTGGCTGTTGTTATGCTCAATACAGAAGCAGGATTTTATGGAGGCCTGCTCCACATAATTAGTCATCTGTTAATGAAATCTGGTTTGTTTCTTGCAAGTGGGTATCTGCTTCAGTATACAATTTCTCATAATATTGATGACTTTAAAGGAGTTGGATATCGAAATAGATTATTATTTGTTTCATTTATTATAATATCTCTTGGCATGATAGGTATGCCTCCACTGATTGGTTTTGTCAGTAAGTGGTATGTGCTAATGGCATTTTTAAAAGCAAGGCATTTTTTCGGTGCTTTTATAGTTATTTTTGGAAGTTTAACAGCTGTAGTTTATTATTTGCGGTATATTTCTAAAGCATATGAAGAAATAAAGCTGACTGAAGATGATTTAAAAAGAGAGAT
Organism: uncultured Halanaerobium sp.; assembly: GCA_964559325.1. GTDB lineage: Bacteria > Bacillota > Halanaerobiia > Halanaerobiales > Halanaerobiaceae > QPJE01. Next base: position 6,856 of record CAZLIW010000094.1, read on the forward strand.
ATTTAGCAGACCTCTGCTGTCAGTTTTTTATAGAGAAAAAATTGTTACATCAGTAGTGTACATATTTACATTCCTGGTTGTTTTCTTTGGTATCGGATTTAAGTTATTTGATATGCCTATGAGGATGGCTATTGCCGAACTGACAAACCCACAGCGATATATAGAACTTATATTAGGGGGCTGATCTATGGAAATAAAAATACTGTTTTTAATTTTAATTCCCCTTGTTACCGTCTTTTTAATACCTTTAATTGATGTTATCAAAAAGAAAATAAGAAAATATCTTGTTTTTGTAAGCATAACAGCTGAGTTGATTCTTACTTTTTATATTTATTTTTCAAATTTAAA
>CAZLIW010000095.1:0-7202 GCA_964559325.1 uncultured Halanaerobium sp.
AAACTTAGCAACCTCTTCTAAGATATTCATCTGTGAGTTAAAGAAGAAGGATAATCTTGGCGCAAAATCATCTACATCCATACCAATATCTACTGCAGCATCAACATATTCAATTCCATCTGCCAGTGTAAATGCAAGTTCCTGTACTGCATCAGATCCAGCTTCTCTAATATGATAACCACTAATACTAATTGTATTCCAGCGGGGCATATTTTCAGAACAGTATTCAAATATATCTGTAATCAATCTCAAAGAAGGTTCTGGTGGATAAATATATGTGCCACGGGCAATATATTCTTTTAAGATATCATTCTGAATTGTTCCTGCTAATTTTTCAGGACTTACACCCTGCTTTTCTGCAACAGCTATATACATTGCAAGTAAAACAGCGGCTGGAGCATTGATTGTCATGGAAGTACTTACCTTATCCAGTGGAATTTTGGTAAACATGGTCTCCATATCTTCTAATGTATCGATTGCAACTCCTACTTTTCCAACTTCTCCCTGTGCAAGAGAATTATCAGAATCATAACCTATCTGTGTCGGCAGGTCAAATGCTATACTAAGACCTGTTTGACCCTGTTCTATTAAATAATGAAATCTCTCATTGGTTTCTTTAGCAGTTCCAAATCCGGAATACTGGCGCATTGTCCAGAGTCTGCTTCTGTACATTGTTGGATAAACTCCACGTGTAAATGGATATTTACCGGGAAAGCCAATATCATCTACTGGATCGATACCTTTTGTATCAAGTGGTGTATATAGTGGATCCAATTCCACACCAGAATCAGACATAAATTCGTCTTTTCTCTGTCCAAAACGATCAACTGTTTTTTTAAATTTTTCTTCACGCCACTTTTTATCTTCTGCTTTTAATTTTTTTTCATCCATAAATATTGACTCCTTTTTATTGCTTCAATTTTTGACCCAGTTCAAAGGCCTTCATGTTCATCTCAATAGTCTTTTCTGGAACACGATTCTTAATCGCTTCCTTTATATTTTCTGCTGGAATAGTATCTCCAATAATCTCAGAAATAACTCCAAGTACAACAATATTTGCTGTTAAGGTTAATCCTACATCTTCAGTAGCAGTTTTCATTATCGGCAGTGAAAGAATGTTGTCTTTCCATTCTTCTGCCGCTTCAGAAATATCTATTCTTTCATCTACAATCATTACTCCATCATTTTTTAGTTCAGAACCATATTTATCAAAGGCAGCCTGTGTCAGGCAGAGAAGGCAGTCAGGTGTAACTACCTTTGGATAATCAATAATTCCATTGTTTAATACTACTTCTGCTCTACTTGCACCACCACGTGATTCTGGCCCATACGACTGAGTTTGAGTAACATTTAAACCATCAACTTTTAATGCAGCTTCAGCCAGAATAATTCCAGCAAGAATCATACCCTGGCCACCAGCTCCACTTAATCTGATTTCATATCTGGACATTATTCATCCTCCTTTGCAAAACTGTCTATTATCTGCTGATAACGGGCAGTATATTCTAGTTCAGGATTATCTTTACGGTAAATAACACCCAGTGGGAAGGTTCCTTCTTTTTCTTCTTCCGACATCTTATCCCATTTTGATGCAGGTACTGTATGTTCTTTCTGCCAGTCCAGCATTTCTGTTGGGCCACCAATTTTATTTTTGCGTCCATAATTTATAGGACACTGATCTAAAGTTTCAATAAAAGAAAATCCTTTATGTTCAAGACCTTCTTTATAGAGTTTTGTCATTTGACGTGGGTTATATGTTGCACCACGAGCAACAAAGGTTGCACCTGCTGATCTTGTTAAATCAACAAGATCAAAATCCTGGTCAATGTTTCCATATGGTGAAGTTGTTGCAACAGCACCTGTTGGAGTCATAGGAGAATATTGTCCACCTGTCATACCATAAATCTGGTTATTGAATAGAATAACTGTTAAATCAATATTTCTTCTGCAGCCGTGGATTAAATGATTACCACCTATGGCAGATCCATCTCCATCACCGGTAAGGACAATTACATTTAATTCAGGATTGGCAAGCTTAATTCCTGTTGCAAAAGCAATTGCTCTACCGTGAGTTGTGTGTAGAGTGTCAAATTTCAGATAACCTGGTGCTCTTCCTGAACAACCTATTCCTGATACTACAACTGTTTTATCTGGATCCATCTCTGTATCATCAATTGCTCTTACTAAACTATTCAAGATAGTTCCATGGCCACATCCTGGACACCAGATATGCGGCAGCTTGTCTTCTCTTAGATATTTATAGATATCTACAGCCATTATTTTACCCCCTCAATCTCGGCCAGTACATGTTCTGGTTTAATTAATGTTCCATCATAGCGATTTATACCGACAATTTCAGCCTTACCTTTTGCAGCTCTTTCTACCTCGCGTATAAGCTGGCCCTGATTTAATTCAGGTACAATAATTTTATCGGCTTTTTCAGCCAGTTCACTAACTTTTTCTTCAGCAAATGGCCAGATTGTTTTAAGCTTAATCCATCCAGCATTTAAGCCTTTTTCTCTTGCTTCATTAACCGCACTAATTGCAGAACGAGCAGTTGAACCATAACTTAAAATTACAATATTATCTTCATCTCTAATATCTTCATCATAAAGAATGATTTCATCCAGATTATTTTCAATTTTTGCTGTCATACGATCCATTAATTTTTTGGCATCCTCTGTAGTTCCTCTTGGAAAGCCTGTTTTATCATGGAAAAGACCTGTTGTGTGATAGCGAAATCCTGTACCATAGTCTGGCATTGGTGGTACAAGATCATCTGTCCACTCATAAGGATTAAAACTTTCTCTATCTGCATCTTCAGGAGGTCTTTTTCTGTCAAAAACCTCTATCTCATCAGCATCTGGAAGAATAACTTTTTCTCTCATATGTCCTACTATTTCATCTAATAATAGGATTACAGGCTGACGATATTTTTCTGCAAAATTAAATGCTTTAACAGTTAAATCAAAGGTTTCTTTTACAGAACTGGGAGAAAGTGCAATAATAGGATGATCTCCATGTGTACCCCACTTTGCCTGCATTACATCTCCCTGAGATGGAGAAGTTGGAAGTCCTGTTGAAGGACCAACTCTCTGAACATCTACAACTACAACCGGGGCTTCGATCATAATTCCAAGACCTAAATTTTCCTGTTTTAGTGAAAATCCTGGCCCACTTGTTGCAGTAATAGATTTCTTCCCACTCAGTGAACCACCTATTGCACAGGCCATACCTGCCAGTTCATCTTCCATCTGTATAAATTTACCGCCTACTTTGGGCAGTTCTTTTGCAAACCCTTCTGCTATTTCAGAAGCCGGTGTAATCGGATATCCTGCAAAAAATTCAGCTCCTGCAGCCATTCCACCTTCAACTACTGCTGAATCGCCCTGAAGTAATACTGCTTCTTTTTTACTCATTAACCTTCACCACCTTTAATACAAAATCTGGACAGCTTAATTCACAATTTTCACAACCAATACATTTGTCAATATCATCAATTTCCACTCTGTCCTGACCCAGTTTTAGTACATTTGTTGGACACACATGTACACATATTCCGCATCTTTTACACCAGTCAGGATTAGCAAGTGTTACTTTATCTCCCTTAGCCATCAACTCACTCCTTTTGCTTAGTAATTTTTTTAAACTTAAATATTTTTTATGTAACTTTTGATGTAACTTTTGAGTTTCATCTACAAATAAACATTTCATCTGATATTATTTTTGGGATGCAAATTTAATATCATTATATTTTATCCAAGAATAGAAATAAGTGTTCCAGCAGCTATTGCAGAACCAATTACTCCAGCAAAGTTAGGTCCCATTGCATGCATAAGCAAATAATTGGATGGATTCTCTTCTTTACCCACCTTCTGCACAACTCTGGCCGCCATTGGTACAGCTGATACTCCTGCCGCTCCAATCAGCGGATTTACTTTACCTCCACTTAATTTGTAAAATAGCTTACCTAAAAGAACTCCTGTAGCTGTTCCAATACTAAAGGCTACCAGTCCTAAAACAAGTATCCCTATTGTCTGAGGATTTAAAAATGCTTCAGCACTTGCTGTAGCTCCCACTGTTATACCCAGAAAGATAGTTACAATGTTCATTAGTGAATTCTGGGTTGTCTTTAAAAGCCTGTCAACAACTCCTACCTCACGCATTAGGTTTCCAAACATTAAACTTCCAAGTAGTGGCAGTGCAGATGGAACTAATAATCCGCCCAGAATTGTTACTCCAACTGGAAAGAAAATCTTTTCTTTTTTACTTACCGGACGCAGCTGTTCCATTTTTACCATCCGCTCTTCTTTGGTGGTAAGCAGCCTCATTATAGGTGGCTGGATAATCGGCACCAGAGCCATATAAGAATAAGCTGCAACAGCTATTGGTCCCAGTAAATGAGGTGCCAACTGACTTGCTGAGAAAATTGCAGTCGGTCCATCAGCTCCACCTATAATTCCTATCGCACCTGATTCTGCCGGTGAAAAACCGAGAAATAAGGCACCAAAAACTGTGGCAAATATTCCAAACTGTGCTGCTGCTCCCAGCAGTGCATTTTTTGGCTGAGCAATCAGCGGCCCAAAGTCTGTCCAGGCACCAACACCCATAAAGATAAGTGGTGGATATATTCCCAGCTTTACTCCATAGTAGATATAATAAAGCAGTCCACCTTCTTCCATCAGCCCACCTAACGGCAGATTGACAAGCAGCATACCAAAACTTATAGGAACAAGTAAAAGCGGTTCATACTTTTTTACAACAGCAAGATACAGCAGAATCATGGAGATTATAACCATTATAATTTGTGCTAGAGATAAATTGTAATATCCTGTAGATTGGATGAACATAGTTATTTTATCTAACATCTTCGCTGCCTCCTACTCCAGTTTTAACAGTACTTGATCTGCTTCCACACTGTCACCTTTTTTAACAAGAATTTCTTTTACTGTTCCTGCTGATGACGCAGTAACATCATTTTCCATCTTCATTGCTTCTAATACCATTACTGTCTGTCCTACTTCTATCTCATCACCTTCAGCAACTAATACTTTAAATATATTGCCCGGCATTGGTGCTTCAATCACATTGGAGCCACCGCCACCACTACTTTTCTTTTTTGGCTTTGCAGCTGATTTTTTCTTTGCTGCAGGTGCTGTCTTTCTAGCAGGTGCTGTATTCTGTACTGCTGGCGCTGATGCAGTCGAACTGCTCTCTTCTGCACCAATTTCTTCCACCCCGACAATAAATTCTTCACCATCTACCTCTATCTTAAATTTTCTCATTAATATACCCCCTATCTTTTCCAGGAACTATTCGCTTTTTTGATTGATATTATTCTGTATCTTTTGTTTTCATCCAGAAGCTGATAAACTGCTGCAGTTGCTGCGGCAATTTTTCTTTTTCTAGAAATATTACTTTCTTCATCATCTGTCTCCACTTCATCTATTTTTCCTGTATCAGCTGAACTGTTTTTTTCCTTATCATTTTTTTTAGGAACTTTTTTATCACCAAAAAGTTTACCAAGCAGGTACATAAATGCTGATAAAAGATACAGTGATATAAAGACTGTTCCCATTCCTATTATCATCAGCTGAAATCCATAAACATACTTGTTCATTGTTTTATGTCACCCACTTTATAATGGAATATTTCCATGTCTTTTATCAGGATAATCTTCTCTTTTATTTATCAGCATTTCCAGTCCATTTATAATTTTAGCTCTGGTTTCTTTTATTTCTATAACATCATTTATCATACCTCTGCCTGCAGCTACATACGGATTGGCAAAATTGGAGCGGTATTCGTCTATTTTATCCTGACGCACTTTAGCTGGATCATCTGCAGCAGCAATCTCTTTTCTGTAAATTATATTTGCTGCTCCCTGTGGCCCCATTACAGCTATCTCTGCTATCGGCCATGCATAAACAATGTCGGCTCTTACAGAGCGGCTTCCCATTGCAACATAAGCTCCACCATATGCTTTTCTCATTATCAGAGTTATCTTTGGTACTGTTGCCTCTGAATATGCATAAAGTATTTTTGCCCCGTGTCTTATTATTCCTCCATATTCCTGTTCTGTCCCCGGCAGATAACCAGGTACATCAACTAAACTTATGATAGGAATATTGAAGCTGTCACAGAATCTAATAAACCTTGATATCTTATCTGAAGCATCGATATCCAGACATCCTGCCAGATGCTGAGGCTGATTTCCTACAACTCCTACACTTCTTCCATTAAGGCGGGCAAATCCAACCACTGCATTTGGTGCATAATAGGGCTGTACTTCAAAAAATGATTCTTTATCTGCTACTATATCTATTACATCTCTTACATCATATGATTTTTTGTTATTATCTTTAACTAACTCTTTCAGTTCTTCCACCGAGCGTCCCGGATCATCATCTGATGCAAATACAGGCGGCTCTTCTTTATAATTATCAGGTATATATGAAAGCAGTTTTCTTATTTTGGAAAGAACTTCTTCTTCTGAGTTTTCCACAAAATGAGCAACACCACTTGTCTGATTGTGAGTCATGGCTCCACCTAAATCTTCAGCTGAAACTTCTTCTCCTGTGACAGATTTAATTACCCCAGGTCCGGTGATAAACATATGACTTGTCTGATCTACCATAAATATAAAATCTGTAATTGCTGGAGAATATACTGCTCCACCGGCACATGGACCTAAAATAGCAGAAATCTGCGGTATACGTCCTGAGGCTAAAGTGTTGCGGTAAAAAACCTCTCCATATCCATCCAGTGCATCTACACCTTCATTGATTCTGGCTCCACCTGAATCATTTAGACCTATTACAGGTGCACCGTTTTTCATGGCCATATCCATGACTGTCTGTATTTTGCGGGAATGAGCTTCACCCAAAGAACCACCCATTACAGTAAAATCCTGAGCAAAAACATAAACAAGTCGCTCATTGATTGTACCAAATCCTACTACAACACCTTCTCCAGGAACATCCTTTTCATCCATTCCCAGGGAGGTGCTTCTGTTTTCTATAAACATATCAAGCTCATTAAAACTACCGTCATCAAGCAGGTATTCTATTCTTTCTCTGGCGGTTTTTTTACCTTTTTTGTGCTGTTTTTCTATTCGTTTTTCCCCACCGCCAAGTTTTATTTTTTCTTTTTTCTGCTTCAATTCTTTCTCTTTCTCATTAACTGACATTACTTGTCCTCCT
>CAZLIW010000096.1:0-7158 GCA_964559325.1 uncultured Halanaerobium sp.
ATAAATGCAAGCCCTTTATCTGCTCTCTTCATTTTTCCCCTCCTAATATAGTTATAGTTACGTCAAATCTAATAGTTTTTTCAAAAATATTAACAGCAACTATTATTTGTGCTTAAAATTTAAAGTTCTTTTAATGACACTTATAAAAAATATTAATAGAAAAATATTAATTCCAACCCAGAAAGCAAAATATATGCTTTTGAGTTGGAATTATTTTAATTATATTTGTGAAAGTGCATTATCCAGATCATCAATAATATCCTGATAATGTTCCAATCCAATTGAAATTCTAATCATACTTTTTGTCAGACCAAACTGAGCCAGCTTTTCTTCAGGATAACCACGGTGTGTCATAGCTGCTGGAAGTTCTATCAATGTTTCACAGTCTCCAAGAGAAACAGCCAGCTGTGCAAGTTCAACAGAATTAATGAATTTTTTAGCATCTTCAAAACTGCCATCAATTTCAAAGCTGATCATTGCTCCAAAACCATCCATCTGTTTTTTAGCAGTTTCATGTCCAGCAAAATCTTCAAGGCCTGGATAAAAAACTTCTTTAACCTTTTTATGTTCAACCAGGAATTCTGCAGTTTTTTGAGCATTCTTTTCGTGTTCTCTCATTCTTAAAGCAAGAGTTTTTAACCCTCTCAGCATCAGCCAGGCATTGCTGGGACTTAAAACACCTCCAAATTCACACATATAATCAAATTTTAGACGCTGAATATAATCCACATCTTTAGAAACAGCAACTCCCCCCAGTGAATCTCCATGACCACAGATATATTTTGTGGCACTATGTACTACCACATCTGCTCCAAGGGTAAGTGGGCGTTGAAAATAAGGTGTGGCAAAAGTATTATCAATTACTACCTTAATACCTTTCTTATGTGCTATCTCCACTACTTTTTCAATATCTATAATCATTAAATTGGGATTTGAGGGTGTTTCAAAATATATTACCTTTGTATTTTCATCTATCAGGTCATAAAGAACTTCTGGTCTGCTTAGATCAGCAATTTTATAATCTACACTGTATTCGGGCAGAAGTTTTGTTGCCACATTATAACTTGATCCATAAAGTGTTTTATTTACTATTACATTATCCCCTGGTTTTGTTAAAGAAAACAGCACAGAACTTATAGCCGCCATTCCGGAAGAAAAAGCTACTGCCCCATTTCCTTTTTCCAGTTCTGTCATCCTGTTTTCAAACAATCTTAAAGTAGGATTATTGCCTCTTGTATAAACATAATCATCACTTTCAAATGACATTACTTTTTCCACATGTTCTAAATCATCAAAGACAAATGTGCTCGTCTGGTAAATTGGAGGGTTTAAAGCATTATTTGCATTCTTACCTTCTGCTCCTCCATGAATAGTCATTGTCTGAAAATCCAGATTCTTTTTTTTCATCATTAAACCTCTTTCCTTCTTTCTCAAATAAAAATATCTCTATATTAATCCAAAAATCAATTTTATACAGGTATTCAATTATATTTAAAACAATTATGCTCAGTTAACTGATTGAATTTGATTATACATTTTTGTTGAAAATCACTGCATAAAACTACCGATAAATGTTGCTGCAACACCAATACCTGCAACTAAAATAACACTGGTCCCTTCTCCTGCCTGACCGGCAAAACTGAATAATTCCTGTCCTGTTGCACCTGCGGCAACTGCCAGACCTCCCAGGAGACCAAACATAACTCCAACATACATAACTATGGATCCCATTCTTGCAGTTGCCCCGGTCTTAGGCATATCTTCTGGATGAAGTATATCTGTCCACATCAAATCCCATTTTTTAATTCTGGGATAAAGTACAATAAGGAGTGGAATTCCAAGAACTATAGAAGGAATAGAATTATTGAGAGAAATAATTGCACCAAGAGCTGCAAAAGGAACCATTCCCAGTACTTCCAGACCCCAGCCAATAATTAAAGCACAGCCTAATGCTCCGCCAAGAGCTGCAACTATAAATGCCCAAATTTTTCTGCCGGACTTGAGATCAGGCTCTTTATCATTTTTATTTACAAGACCCATATTATCCCATACTTTATATGGAATATATGCAAACATAAAGTTACCAACAAAACCAAAAATACTTCCTATTCCAAGTGAACCAAAAAAGTCTCCAATCAAGTTTCCAATCGCAGATCCCCAGGCACCTGCAGGACCAAATAACAATCCCATTACAACAGGTAATGCACTTGCAGGTCTTACTTCTGTTATTCCCGGAATTAAAACTATAGATTTAAACGGAATTAATAAAGCTGCATATAATCCAGCACAGAGAGCAACAAGCACAACCATTTTGGTCGATTTCCACATACTAAATACTTCTTTCATTTAAAACTCCCCCTCATAAAATAGTCTATTTGATTTATTAAATTCTGAGCTTTTTGAGCAGTCATAAAATAATTATATTAATTTAAACTCAGAAATTTAAACATTGATAGCAGCTTCAGTACATCTGCAGTGTTTCTGATCAAGATCACCATTAAAAATATTCATAAATACTTCTGTAATTTTTTCTTTATTATCTGCCAGTGAACTCTTTATTTCATGTCCTGAAACTTCTGCCTTCATACCTGTACACCAGTTAGTTATTATTGCAACCGAAGAATAGCAGATACCCAATTCTTTAGCCAGAACAACCTCCGGCACACCTGTCATTCCAACAATATCTCCGCCCAGCTGCTGAAACATTCTTATTTCAGCGGCTGTTTCAAATCGTGGTCCTTCTGTACAAACATAGACACCACTGCCTGCAATTTTTAGCCCTTTATCTTCTGCAGTATTATTAAATTCACTTCTCAGATTGCTGCAGTAAGGATCACTCATATCAAAATGTTTAACAGGCATATCCTCTCCTTCAAAAAAGGTGAGCTGTCTACCTTTAGTAAAATCCAGAAAATCATTCACCACCACTATCTCTCCAGGCCCATAATTTTCATTACAGGAACCCACTGCTGCAGTTGCATAAACATATTTTACACCAAGTTTCTGCAGAGCTTTCATATTTGCCTTATAATTTATCTGATGTGGTGGTTTAGAGTGATCCCTCCCGTGTCTGGCCAAAAACACTATTTTTTCTCCGGCAAATTCAACTATATCAACTTCTGCCTTTCCATATTCTGTTTGTACAGTTCTACTTTCATTTTTATCACTTAAATCATATACTCCTGTGCCACCTATTACTGCTTTTTCCAAATGACTCACTCCCTGTTCTATATAAATAAATATAATTTAAAAATTAAATATCAGCTTTACATAAATTGACACTGCTACTAAAATAAATGTTATTATCATAAATATATAATCTCTCTTATCATAGCTTAGCTGAAGATAATTAGTTCTCTCTGAATCATAACCAAACCCTTTAGATTCTAATGCCATTGAAAAGACATTGGTCCCTCTAATAACAGAAACAAATGTTGGAATAATAAGTGGTACATATTTCTTTATTTTTTCGAAAATAGATCCCGAATCAAGATCAAGCCCACGTGAACGCTGTGCCTGAGTAATAGTATAACTGGTTCCAACAATCATAGGTACAAGTCTAATTGCTGTCGAAAAAGCGAACGCCCCTCTATATGGAATTTTTAATTTCACAAGGCCAAGTGAAATACCTTCTATAGTTGTAGAACTTAAAAATATCATTCCGGATATAATCATTACATTAAATTTAACTGCTACTGTTAGTCCATATATAAATCCTTCTAAAGTTATCGGGCCAAGTAATTTTGTCTCCCCACCTCCTACAATAGACCAAATTAAAATAGACATAAGTGCAATCATAAACAAAATAACTCTAATTCCATTGAGATTTGCCAAAACTTTTCCTGAATATGCATAAAAAAGCACCAGAGCTGCCAGAGCTAAAAGTACAGGAAGTGAGTTAAACATTAGTGCAACTGTAAATGTCCCAAACATAACAAATATTTTTGTTCTGGGATCAAGATTATGTACAAAAGTATCTTTATCCATATATAAGAACATATCCATTTTATCTTCCTCCCTCTGTACAGCTGATCATTTCTTCAACAGATAAGAATGTTTTACCCATTTTATTGCTCATACTTACTATATGTGGTGTTTTTAAATATGATTCCATAAGTTTTTTTTCTCTTTTAAATATTTCTCTGATACTGCCGCACATACTTAACTTACCTTCATTTATAACTGCAACACGATGTGCATATTCGGAAACAACCCACATGGTGTGTGTTATCATAACGATAGTATGACCCTGCTCATTTAATTTTTTAATTAAATCCATCATCTGTTTCTGTTCACTGTAATCAAGCCCGGTTGTTGGTTCATCCAGTATAATAACCTTTGGCCTTGCAGACAAAATAGAAGCAACTGCAATTCTCTGTCTCTCACCTTTAGTTAAAGAAAATGGATCTTCTTCTTCATATCCAAGCATATCAACAGATTGCAATGCTTCTTTAACTCTCAAATCAATCTCTTCTTCAGATACACCCCTTATTTGGGGGCTGAAGGCAACTTCTTCATAAACTGTATCAGCAAATATCTGATGATCCGGATTTTGAAATGCATAGGCAATCTCTTTACCAATTTCGTAAATACTGGAATCAACAGTTTCTTTACCACTTATCTTAACACTACCTTCTGTCGGTTCGAGAAGTGCATTAAAATGTTTAACAAGTGTAGTTTTTCCACTTCCATTATGCCCTAAAATAGCAATAAATTCTCCATCTCTAATATCAAGATCAATACCTTTTAATGCTTCTGTTCCATCAGAATATGTATGCCGCAGATTTTTAACTTCTATTAATTTTTCTCCATAGCCGTCACTTCTCTGCTTTTCTTTTTCTAAAATTTGACTATATTTTTCTTCATTTATACTTAAATTGAGATCTTTAAAAGTCTGAAGACCTTCTTCCGGTCTAAGTGGAAGTTCATCCTGAGACAGGTTTGAAATACGAGAAAAATATTTTGGAATCTGAAGAGACATAATACCAATTTTATCAATAAAATCTACTTCTTTTAAGATATTTTCCGGCCGGCCATCCCGCAGAATTTGCCCATCATCCATTATTAACAGCCGGTCACCATTTAATGCTTCTTCTGTTTCATGTTCAATTATTATTAGAGTCAGGTTACTTTGTTCATGAAGTTCTTCTGCAATATTAAATATCCCTAATTTTCCCAGAGGATCAAGATCGGTTGTTGGTTCATCCATACATATTATATCAGGTTCAAACGATAATACTGAACCAATGGCAAGTCTCTGTTTTTGCCCTCCAGAAAGTGTAGACGGCTGTCTGTTTTCCAGGCCCTCCAGTTTAACTGTTTTTAATACTTTTTGTATTCTTTCTTTAATCTCTTCTCTAGGGAATTTAAAGTTTTCCGGTCCAAAGGCAATCTCCAGTTCCAGATTGGTCGAAAAGAGCTGTGCTTCAAAATCCTGAAACACCAGTCCTATTTCTTTTGCCATTTTACTTACCTTGTTTTTAGCAGTATTTTTATTATTTACAATAACCTTACCTGAAAATTCTCCGCGTTTAAAATGTGGAATCAATCCATTTAAACAGTTTGCTAGTGTTGATTTCCCGGCCCCACTTGGACCCATAATAACAACAAATTGACCTCTATCAATATTTAAATTAATATCATTTAATGCTAATTCTATTTTCTGATCTTTATATTTAAATTTAAGGTCTTTAATCTCTACAGCATGAGATTGCTTTTCTGTCAAAATTTTCAGCCTCCTTATAATTTTTAATTAGATGAATTTATACCTTGATTTTAACATAGATAAGCTAATTTTTCTAAAAAATTTGCTCTATTTGCTAATTTATCTTTTTTTTAAAAAAATGTTTTATAGAGAATATTTAGAGAAAAAAATTCATTTAAATCTATTTACTTTAAATTTAAAAATTTCCGTATTAAAATAATCTTTAGAATATATACGAGGAATTCCTTCTTTATCATAATGAATCTGATTCAAAAGAAGAAAAAACTCTTTCCCGCTAATATCCATATTATCTGACATCTCTTTATCAGGTTGTACAGGAATGATATCTGCAACAGCATATTCTATTTCTATTCCACATTCTGACTGAAAAAAATCAAAAAAAGATTCTTTTTCTATCTTTTCCTCAACTTTAATATTGAGATCATTTTTTTTAACAGTATCAATACAATATACTGCATGAACATCACTGGCTTTTCTAATTCTTGTAAAAGTTACAATCTTTTCCCCTGTTTCTAATTCAAGTTTTTCTATCATATCTTTAGTTGGTTCTCTTTCACTAATATCCACTCATACAGTATCCGGAATATAACCGAAGTCTTTAATAATATCAGTAATACTCTGCAGCTTTTCCAGACCACTTTCAATCTGTACAGGAATTTTATTTACAAATGTTCCTTTTCCATGTATTTTATAGAGTATATTTTCCTGTTCTAAAAGAGCAAGTGCTTCCCTAATTGTATATCTGCTTACATTAAACAAATCCATTAATACAAATTCGGAAGGAATACTTTCATCAGGCTTAAAATTTTTCTTTTTTATATATTCTAAAATTTTTCTTTTTATTTTGGTACTTAATGAAACAGATTTCTTTAATTTTTTCATTAATTATCCCCTTTTTAACTTGTCAGACATCTCTTTTATTAAAAAAATTGTATCATTTTTTGAATTTTTTGTCAATGCAGATATCATAAGTACCGGGTACCAAAACCCTTATTTGGTACCCGGTACAAATGAAATATTTCACAAATGAATATATATAAATAAAAAATTGCCCGTTCAAGGGCAATTGATTATGATATTGAGTTCTTTAACTGTCTTAATTAAAATAGGTTTATTACTCTCTCCAAAAAATCCTGTGCTCTCGGATTCTGTGGATTGTTAAAGATTTGATCTGGTGGTCCCTGTTCAATCAATTTCCCTTCATCCATAATTATTACTCTATCTGCTACTTCCTTTGCAAAGCTCATTTCATGTGTAACAATAACCATTGTCATTCCTTCAGAGGCAAGTTCTTTCATAACTTTCAATACATCTCCAACCATTTCTGGATCGAGTGCAGATGTAGGTTCATCAAATAACATTACATCTGGAGACATAGCAAGTGCTCTTGCAATAGCAATCCTCTGCTTCTGACCACCGGAAAGCTGTGCTGG
>CAZLIW010000097.1:0-7151 GCA_964559325.1 uncultured Halanaerobium sp.
AAGTATTGCCTAAAGGAGTATTTTTAACAACAAAAGCTAAGGGAGAAGTTAACACTATGACAATGGGCTGGGGAACTGCAGGTTTTATATGGAATCAAAATATTGTAATGGCACCTGTTAGAAAATCACGCCATACACATCAGCTTATAGAAAACAGTGATTACTTTACAGTTAGTGTACCATTAAATGGTCAGTTAAAAAAAGAACTGCAGTTTTGTGGAACTAAGTCTGGTAAAAATCATGATAAAATTAAAGAATTGGATTTAAAGCTGATAGAGGTTGAAGAAACTGAAGTTCCAATTATAAAAGGAAATGATCTGCATATTATCTGTAAAATTAAATATCAGCAGAATATGCTTGAAGAAAATCTGGATAAAGATATTTTAGAAAAGAAATATCCAGATAGAGATATGCATACATTTTATTATGGAGAAGTTGTGTCAGTTTATAAGGAATAAAAACAAATAATAATTCAAATAACTGGATACAATATTATAAATAGGCTCCAGGAGCAAAAAGTTTTTACTGAGATGGGTATTTGATCAGCTTTTTAATTTATGGATCATATAAATCTAAAGATTAAAAAGTATAATTATAAAATTTACTTATCTCAGTATTTATTTTAAATAATAACTTCGTAAAATAATAATTTTACGAAGTTATTATAAATTAAGGTAAAATTATACCCGAAATTACATATATTATTAAAATCAGAAATATCCCATACCTTAAGTTTACTTAGGATTATGGGATATTAAAAATTAATAATAAAAATTCATAAATGGCACTGGCGATTTTATAGCAGGTCACCTTCAGTTTTTTTGTAATCAATATTTTTAAATTTTATTCTGATCTGCTTTGAATATATTCTTTATATCTTCTATGTACAGTTGATTTTGATACATCATACCCCAGTCCTCTAAGTGTTGCTGCAATATCTTTAAAACTAAGTTTAAGTTTTTTTAAACGAACTATTTCACCAATGGGAATATTTTTTCGCTGTCTTCCACCTTTATCGGTGTTTTTTAAATTATCTGCTGGATTAAATCTGCTTTCGTTTATTTTTTTTCTCATTGCTCTGCTGATTTTTCTGTTTGTCAGTTTTTGCTGATATGTTTCAATAACAGATAAAATTTCCAGAATCATTTTTTCTAAATCATTTAAAGCAATAGCACCTTTATCAGCATAAGAAATTATTTTCCCCTCCATATTAAGAATTTGATGTATTAAAGCCATTTTAGCATTTCCTCTCCCCAATCTGCTGCTGTCCTGTATGAGGAGAGTATCTACATTTTTATCTCGTATTAGTTCTAAAACTTCCAGCATTCCTTTTCTTGTTTCATCAAAACCGCTTTCTTTTTCTTCAATAACTTTTACAATTTCCATATTGTTTTCAGCAGCATAATTTATCAATTCTTCTTTTTGCCTTTTTAAGCTGCTGGCCTGACTGTCTTTTTCTGTACTAACTCTTGTATAGATTACTATTTTTTGTTTGTTTTCCACTGTGGAAAATCCTTTCTAATTAAAAATATTTTTAATTTATAGGGAGAATTATCTGATCACCTGGTGATATTATAGGATTATCTAAATCATTTACTTTTTTAATTGTATAAATCATTTTTCTCAAATCAGCTTCATTACCATAATGCTTAATTGCAATTGTCCATAATGAATCACCTTTTTTGACAGTGTAGTGGTTATATTCCATTTGATTATCTCCGGAAGAAATTAAAGTAAAGATCACTGTTATTAATACTGACAGTATAAATATGGTTACTAATATTAAAGTCAGTTTTAAGAAAATATTTTTACTTCTGTAAGTATTATACCTCTTTCTTTTTCCAATAGAATTAGCTGTGTACATAATAAATCCCCCTTTTTACATACAGATGTACTAAACACATGTTCTTTAATATGATTATAACAATACATATGTTCATTGTCAAGAAAAAGATGAACGATTGTTTGTTATATTTAATATCATATGGTATAATATATTGTAGTCAGGAGGGATTTATAAATGAATGAATTATCCGACCGTCAAAAAAGTATATTAAAGTTTATTATGAGCGAAATAGATGAAAAAGGCTATCCTCCATCTGTGAGGGAAATTGGAAGTGCAGTTGGCTTAAAATCTCCTGCATCTGTTCACAGCCATTTAAAAACATTAGAAAAATTAAAATATCTGCGTAGAGATCCTTCTAAGCCTCGCGCTATTGAAGTGATTTATGAGGATGATAATATAGAAAAAGATAAAAAAGAAATGCTGAAAATTCCAGTTGTCGGCAAGGTAACAGCAGGTGAACCTATCCTGGCTGAAGAAAATATAGAAGATTATTTTCCCTTTCCTGTTGATTATTTAAAAGTTAGGAATAAAGAAATTTTCATACTTAAAGTTAGTGGAGATAGTATGCACAATGCAGGTATTTATGATCATGACTATGTAATTGCACAGAAGCAAAATCATGCAGAAAATAGAGACATTGTTATAGCTCTGCTTGAAGATGAAGCAACTGTAAAAAGGTTTTTTAAAGAAGATGATCATATTAGGCTGCAGCCAGAAAATGATGCATATGAACCTATTATTTCTCAAAATGTAGTTGTTTTAGGAAAAGTTATTGGTCTTTACAGAAATCTCAGTTTTTAATTTAATTCTGTAATTAAGACAAAAAAATATTTTTTACTGTTATTTAAAAAAATTCTCCATCATTAATGATGGAGAATTAATAATTTACAAACTTCCGCTGTTTTTTAATTCTTTTATTCTATCAGCGGATTTTTTTATTAGTTTAAAATCATACCAGCTGTATTTTTTCATTTTTTTGTTGCGTAAAAGATAGGCAGGATGAAATGTGGGGAGAAAAAAATAATCTCCGCGCTGTATCCACTGCCCCCTCATTTTGGTTATAGAAGCATTCGGGTCAATTAAAAATTTCAAAGCTGTCGATCCCAATGGAACAATAACTTTTGGTTCTATCAGTTTAATTTCAGCCATTAAAATTGAAACACAGGATTCGAATTCCTCTTTTGTAGGAACTCTATTTCCTGGAGGCCTGCATTTAACAATATTGGTTATATAAATATCTTCTCTCTTCAGATTAACTGCTTCGAATATTTTATTCATCAGTTTACCGGCTCTTCCTACAAAAGGTCTCCCCTGCCTGTCTTCATTTGCACCAGGTCCTTCTCCTATTAGCATTATCCTGCTGGCTAAACTGCCCTCTCCCATGACCACGCCATTACATTTTTCTCTTAAGCGGCATCTGCTGCATTTCAGTGCTTCATTTTTTAATTTATTATAATCATCATCTGGATAGGAGAAGAGCTGTACTATATTAAAATTTCCTTCCTGGTCAAAAAGCATTCAAAAGCCTCCTAAATATTAATTCCGTTCAAGTAGTGAATCTACAAGTGAACCTGCCTGAGCAGCTTCAAAAAAAGCTTTAACTAAATTACCTTTTTCATAATATATGACTGCTTTTAGTAAATGTGAATAATCATTATCTTTGATTTTTAAAGCAGAATCAATATATTTAAAAGCATTATCATAATCTTCAAGTTCTATATATGCTGCAGCTATATGATTTCTTGTCCACTGATTTTTGGGATCTGTTTTAATAACAATTTTAAAAATATTTACTGCAGCATCATAATCTTCATTAATCACCTTTTTAAAAGCAGCATAATTTAATAATAAAATATTTTGATTATCAGAATATCGGTCAAGTGGTTTAAGATAGCTCTGAACGACACTATTAAACTCTTCTCGATTAATACTACCGTCAAAACTATCTATAATGTCATATGCTTTATCAATTTGACCAGTATTTGCATAAGAAAGAGCAAGATTATAATTTGTAATAATATTGTTGGGAGCAGTTTGTAAAATGTATTTACTGTTGGATTTTAATAACTCCCAATTATAATCTGAATAAGCACAGACATTTAAGGAAAATATGGATAAAAATACTGTAAAAAAGATTAATATTACTGTTTTTTTTGACAAAATTATCAACATCCTAATTTAAAGCTGCAGAATATTTATTTAATCATCTTCTTTAACAATTTCGAGAAGTCCACTTATCTTTTCAACAGGTGCAATAGTAGAAATGGCATGTTTATAAATCATCTGATCTCTTTGATCACTTTTTAATATGATTGTAAAATTATCATAGCCTATAATTTCGCCCTTTAATTGATAGCCATTAACAAAATAAACAACTACTTCAATATTATTTTCGCGTACATGCTTAAGAATTTCATCCTGATAATTCATCTGATTATTCATAACTATGGAGCCTCCTATTATATATTCTTATACTTAAAAATTCAATATATATGTTAAAAATCCTGCAAAGTTATAAAATTATAAAAAAGATTTAAGCTGATAATAAAGATCATTGGGCATTCTTACTCCAAAACCAGTATAAACAGGTTCTGAATTTTTAAACAGTTTAAGAATAGGAACCGAATTAATATCATATTTTTTAAAAATATCCTCTACTTCTGTATTCATCTTTATTTTATATAATTCAAGCTGTGGTATAGAAGGTAACACCTGTTTTATATTATTTTCCGCCATTTGACAGTAACCGCAGTCACTGCTTGAAAAAAGAACTAAAAAATACTCATTGTCATAAAGAAGTTTTTCGAATTTATTTTTATTTTTAATTATAGTTGTATCTTTCATTTTATTTACTGCTCCTTTATTATATCTATAATATTGTTTTTCATTTCTTCAGGAGAATTTTTATCTGCATTTAATTCTATTAAATTTTTTTCTTTTCTCAGCCAGGTCAACTGACGTTTGGCAAAATGTCTTGTTCTTTTCTTTATATTATTTATGGCTTCTTCTAAAGATATTTTTTTATCAAAATATGCTATTATTTCTTTGTAACCCAGTGCCTGTTTTGCAGTTTTGCTTAAATCATAATTGTTCAGAAGATATTTTACTTCATCTATTAAGCCATCTTCTATCATTAAATCTACTCTTTGATTAATTCTATTGTATAGATTTTTTCTGTCTCTTTTTACAGCAAACTTTACTGAATTGTAACGAGGAGGTTTTTTTTGCTGTATTTTTTTATAATAAGTTTTTGTTCTGCCTGTTTGTTCAAAAATTTCTATTCCTCTGATAACTCTTCTTAAATCATTGGGATGAAGTTTTTCTGCTAGTTTGGGATCTTTTTCTTTTAAAATACTGTGAACATGTTCTGTTCCTTCTGATTTTGCCAGATTATTTAATTTTTTTCGTAATTTATAGTCAGGCTCTATATCAGGCAGCATAAATCCTTCCAGAACAGCTTTGATATAAAGGACTGTTCCACCAACAATGATAGGTATTTTATTTCTTTTTCTAATATCTTTTATTATTCTATCAGCATCTTCCTGAAATAAACTTACAGAATAATCTTTGTCCGGTGTAATAATATCTATTAAGTGGTGTGTAATTGTTCTGCGTATTTTTTTATCTGCTTTAGCAGTTCCAATATCCATATTTTTATAAATCTGCATAGAATCAGCAGATATTATTTCACCATCAAGCACTTTAGCCAGTTTTATAGAAAGATCTGTTTTTCCTGCTGCTGTTGGGCCGGTTATTACTAATAATTTATTCATTATCTACCAAGACCTCTTTCTATTTCTTTTTTGCTGAGTTCTATCATTATAGGGCGGCTGTGCGGACATCTGTATGGATTTTCTGTTTTTAAAAGATCTTTAATTAATTTTATACTTTCATTATTATTGAGAGGGCGCCCGGCTTTAATTGCACTTCTACAGGCCAAATATTTAATCATTACTTCTTTTTGTTCAGATATACTGAGGGTTTTTCCTTCTTCGAGCAAATTGCCTATGAGATTTTCAATTATATTTCTGGTTGATTTATCTTTTAATAGTGATGGAACTTCCTCAATAAGTATTGTATTACCACCAAAATCAGAAAATACTATACCAAGTTTATTAAGAGATTTTTTATATTTATTTACTATTTCTTTTTCTTCTGGTGACAGATCTATTTTTACTGGAAGAAGCAGAGCCTGAGTTGTATTATTTTTACTGTTATATTCCGCAAAAAGCTTTTCGAAAATTATTCTTTCATGTGCGTTGTGCTGATCAATTATTTTGATACCTGCTTCAGTTTCTATAATTAGATAGCTGTTAAATATTTGACCGAGATATTTAAATTCTATATTTTCTTCACTAATATATTGTTCTTTTGGATGTTCAATATTATTTTCAAAATTTACTCCATTTTTATATGGTAGATTATTTTTATTATTTTTTGAACTATAATTTTTATATTGCTTATTTTGATAGCTTTTTTGCCTGTCATAAGTATGATTTTTATTATTTAATTGTTTATTATTAATAGTTTTAAAAAATTTTTTTTGATTAAAAGATTCCTGAACTTTTTCATTGTTGATTTTTAGCTGATGACTATTTTCATCATTATTATTTGTGTTAACATTAATAATAGGAGTTGGGTTGGCATTTTTTAGTATTTTTCTTATACCTTTACTTATAACATCAAAAATAATTTGATTTCGGCTGAATTTAACTTCTTTTTTTGCTGGATGTACATTTACATCAACCAGAATAGGATTTACATCAATAAATAAAAATACAACTGGATATCTACCCGGGTCAAGCAGTTTTTTATAAGCTTTTTCCACTGCACTGGATGCAGTTCTGTTAATTATTGGTCGTTTATTTGCAAAAAAAAGTTCATGGCTTCTGCTGGAGCGCGATACATTAGTATTACCTATATAGCCATTTAATTTTATATAGCGGTCTTCCATATTTACTTCGATTAAATTATTTGCAATTTTTTCACCATAAATAGCATAAATAGTGTCTTTTAATTTACCGTTACCCGGTGTTGTAAGAACATTGTTTTTATTGTGGTTGAGTTTAAACTGAATTTCTGGATATGCAGCAGCTTCTGCACTTACGATTTTGCTTATATGTCCAAATTCCGTGGATGTAGTTTTTAAATATTTATATCTTGCCGGTGTATTATAAAATATATCTCGAACTGTGATTTCAGTTCCTATCTGGCAGCCTACCGGTTTTTTAGATTCTATTTCGCCACCAATTATTTTTATTTCAGTACCTGATTCTTTGCTTTTATGTCGACTCATCATCGTTAT
>CAZLIW010000098.1:0-7150 GCA_964559325.1 uncultured Halanaerobium sp.
CCTGTGCTGCACCCTGCTGAGCCTGCGAATACAGTTCAGTACTTAATTCACTCAATTCTTCTTTAAGAGCTTCCATTTTTTCCTTAATTTCATCTATATTTTCATCTTCAGATTCAAGTACTTCCTTCAGCTCATTTTTGGAAGCCTCTACCTTATCTTTAATATCATCACTAACTTTATCTCCGGCTTCTTTCAGTGTCTTTTCAGTTTGATGGACAAGGGCATCTGCTTCATTTCTAGTCTCAATTTTTTCTACACGTTTTTCATCTTCTTCTTCGTGTGCTTCAGCATCCTTTACCATCTCTTCTATTTCCTCTTCTGACAGGCCACTGGTTGACTTAATAGTTATTTTCTGTTCATTTCCTGTACCTTTATCTTTAGCTGAAACATGAACAATACCATTTTTATCTATATCAAATTCTACTTCAATCTGCGGTACTCCACGTGGTGCAGGTGGAATATCTGTTAGCTGAAAGCGACCCAGTGTTTTATTATCTTTGGCCATTTTTCTTTCTCCCTGCAGAACATGGATATCAACACTTGTCTGATTATCTGTTGCAGTAGAGAAAATTTTGCTCTTTGATGTAGGAATGGTAGTATTTCTATCTATCAGTTTGGTAAACACTCCACCAAGAGTTTCTATACCAAGAGACAGTGGTGTTACATCAAGAAGTACAATATCATCAACTTCTCCAGCTAAAATACCTCCCTGTACAGCTGCACCAACCGCAACAACTTCATCAGGGTTAATACCTTTGTGTGCATCTTTACCGATCAGATTTTTAACAGCCTCCTGTACAGCCGGAACTCTGGTAGATCCACCAACAAGTATAACTTCATCTATGTCAGAAGTACCCATACCTGCATCTTTAAGAGCTTTTCTGGCCGGTTCCATAGTTTTCTCAATTAAGTCACTAATTAAACTTTCAAAAGTTGCTCTTGTAAGATCTATATCAAGATGCTGTGGTCCATCTTCTGTCTGTGTAATAAACGGAAGATTAATGTTTGTTTGTTTAACACTGGAAAGCTCTATTTTAGCTTTTTCTGCAGCATCTTTTAATCTCTGCAGAGCCATTTTATCTTTTCTCAAATCTATACCATTCTGCTTTTTAAATTCTTCAGCTATATGATCAATAACTCTCTGATCAAAGTCATCACCACCAAGATGATTATTACCATTGGTTGCAATAACTTCAAAAACTCCATCCCCTATGTCAAGAATAGATACATCAAAAGTTCCACCACCAAGATCATAAACCAGAATTGTCTGTTCTTTATCATCAGTTAATCCATATGCAAGAGCAGCAGCAGTTGGCTCATTGATAATTCTTTCCACTTTTAATCCAGCTATTTTGCCAGCATCTTTAGTCGCCTGTCTCTGGCTATCTGTAAAATATGCAGGAACAGTAATTACTGCTTCATCAACTGGTTCCCCAAGATACTCTTCTGCATCCCTTTTCAGTTTCTGTAAAATCATAGCAGATATCTGCTGAGGAGTCTGTTCTTCATTGTTAAGATTAACTGTATAATCAGAGCCCATATGTCTCTTAATAGAACTTACGGTCTGATCAGGATTGGTAACAGCCTGACGCTTTGCATGTTCACCAACTATTCTTTCACCTTTTTTGGAATATGCAACTACAGATGGAGTAGTTCTCCCCCCCTCTTTATTTGGTATAACAGATGGTTCTCCACCTTCC
Source organism: uncultured Halanaerobium sp. (assembly GCA_964559325.1). GTDB lineage: Bacteria > Bacillota > Halanaerobiia > Halanaerobiales > Halanaerobiaceae > QPJE01. Next base: position 1,701 of record CAZLIW010000098.1, read on the forward strand.
ATAACTGCCATACATGAATTAGTTGTTCCTAAATCAATACCTATTACTTTACCCATTTTAAATTCCTCCTTATATATAACTTTCTGTAATTTTAGTTAACAGGCAACTTTAACCATTGCCGGTCTAATTACTCTACCTTCAACAATATAACCTTTTTGCAGCACTTCAACTACTGTGCCTTCTTCCTGATCATCAGCTTCAACCCTCATGATTGCTTCATGAAATTCAGGATTGAATTCCTCACCAAGTTCAGAAATTTCTTTAATACCTTCTTTATTTAATACAGTTATAATTTGACGATAAATCATCTCTACACCGTTAAAAAAATCCCCTTCCAATTCAGCAGAATCAAGTGCTCTTTCAAAGTTATCAATTACAGGTAATAGATTTTCGCAGAGCTCTATTTTACCTTTTAGAGTCATTTCGTTTTTTTCTTTTTCAGATCTTTTTCTATAATTGATAAAATCTGCCTGCAGACGCTGCAGTCTGTTAAGCAAATCCTCAATTTCCTTATTCAATGCATCAATTTTAGTATCTTTTTCATTGATTTCATTAATAAGTTCCTGTTTTGAAACTTCAATTTCTCCATCTGTTTCATCAGATTGATTCTCTACCTCAGAAACATTTTTTTCTACTTCCAATTTTTCTTCAGGCTGTGTATCATTATTTTGATCAGCCTCATTTTCCATATTTAATTTTTTTTCTGTTTTTTCCATTATTATCACCTACTTGCTTTCAAAATTAATTTCCCTAATAAATCAGATATAATATCAACAGATGAAATAACCTTTGGATATTCCATCCTTGTTGGACCAATAACCCCAATCTTACCAACTGCTCTATTGGCAAGATAATATGTTGCTACAACCAGGCTGCAGTTCTGCATATCTTCTATACCATTTTCCTGACCAATCCTAATTTCAAGATCGGAATCAGAAAAATCGCTAATAAGCCTGCTCAGTGTTTCTTCCTGATCAAGCAGTTTTAGAACCTTTTTTAATCTTTCCATATCATTAAATTCTGGCTGTTCGAGAATATACGATGTTCCGCCAAGATATACTTTTACACCTTCTGGTTCAAAAACACCTTCCAGTTCAGTATATATCTGTTTAACTATTTCTGCCGAAACATCAATCCGGGAAAACAGTTCCTTTTCTACCCCCGTTAGATATTCAGCTGTTAAAGAAGATAGCAATTTATTTTCCAGCTTATCACTTAAAAATTTATTTATATAAGCCAGTTTTTTATTTGATAATTTTTCCTGAACTTTAACAATTTTATTGTTAACCATTCCTGTATCAGTAACAAGAATAATCAGAAGAGAATTATCCTCCAGTTCAACAATCTGAACTTTTCTCAGTCTACTTTCCTGAATTTTTGGTTCACTGACCAGAGAAGTATAATGTGTCATATTGGAAAGCATTTTTCCCATTCCAGAAATAATATCCTGAACACTCTTCATATCGTCATATATATGTTCTATTTTTTGTATAGATGATGGAGCAGGATTTATATTTTTTTTGACAATTGTATCAACATAAAAACGGTATCCTTTATCTGAAGGAATTCTTCCCGCTGATGTGTGGGGTTGTTCTAAATAACCAAGTTCTTCTAGATCAGCCATCTCATTCCTTATTGTTGCAGGACTTACATCCAGATTATATTTTTTAGCCAGGGTACGTGACCCGATTGGAGATGCTGAAATAATATGCTCCTGAATGATGGCCTGCAGTATTTTCTTTTTTCTGGCATCTATTTCTTCAACCATCATTTTCACCCCTCTTTAGCACTCGTCAAAGAAGAGTGCTAATAACTATTATTAAAATAACATATTGTATTTTTTTTGTCAAATCTTTTAGACATAAATTAGGGTAAAAAATGTACAAAAACTTCATTACCCAGCAGTTTTCCTCTTTCTGAGAGAAAAATCCTGCCATTTTGTTCATAAATCAGCTCTAATTTTTTTAATTTTTTTATTTCTTCTTTATAAAGATCATCAAAATATATATCAAATTGTTTTTTAAATAAAAATCTGCTTAGCCCACTTTTTTTTCTTAAGTTTAAAAAGCTGTACTCTGCAGCAAGATCTTTTTGCGAAAGAACAGTGTACTTTCTCTCCGGAAGGCCTGATTTAAAAATCATATCTATATATCCTTTTAAATCTGCAGAATTGGTATATCTTGATTTCCCATCAAAACCACTTGCTGCCGGTCCAAGAGCCAGATAAGGAGTAAAATCCCAGTAAAGATAATTGTGAATGGCTCTATAACCATCTTTGGCAAAATTTGATATTTCATAGTGCTTATAACCACAGTCTTTCAGCAAAAATAAAGCTTTTTTATACATTGCTGCATCAAGTTCCTGATCAAATTCCTCAATTTTCCCATCTACAAGATCATCATAAATTTCTGTACCTTTTTCAATTTGAAGATTATATAATGATAAGTGTGGTGGAGAAAAGGATAATACTTTATTTAAATCACAAACAAAGTCATCTACAGTCTGCCCCGGTACCGCAAAGATAATATCAAGACTGTAATTATCAAAATAATTTTTTACAAGATTTATCTTTTTTATATTATCTTTTGAACTGCTGTTTCTTCCCAAAAATTTTAAAATACTGTCATTAAAAGATTGTACCCCCAGACTCAGGCGATTAATTCCCACTTGCCGATAATTAACCAGACGTTTTTGGCTTAAACTATCCGGATTTGCTTCAAGTGTAATCTCCATATTTGGGGGATAACTGAAATTCTTCTTTATTTTTTTTAAAATCTTAAAAATATATTCTGATCTTATCAAAGATGGTGTTCCACCGCCAAAATATACAGATCTAATAAGTTTATTCTGTACAGAAGAGAGCATATTTTCTAATTCTATAAAAAGTGCCTCAAAATATTTTTCAACAAGGCTGTTTTCATAGCTGCATGAATAAAAATCGCAGTACCTGCATTTACTGGCACAGAAAGGAATATGGATATATATGCCCAAAGGTTTTTTGTAAGACAGTTTACTTTCATTTTCATAAGATGATTTATTATTAATCTGCATCATTCCGCTCCAGCACTGTCATAAATGCTTCCTGAGGAATCTCCACACTTCCCACCTGCTTCATACGTTTTTTTCCCTCTTTCTGCTTTTCCAGCAGTTTTCTTTTTCTGCTGACATCTCCTCCATAACATTTTTGGAGAACATTTTTCCTTAGAGCAGGTATATTAACCCGTGCAATAATTTTACCTCCTACAGCTGCCTGTATGGGAATTTTAAACATATGTTTCGGAATCACTTCTTTAAGTTTTCTGGTAAGATGATTTCCAACATGATAGGAATTTTCATCATGAACTATGGTAGATAGTGCATCAACAATTTCATTGTTAACAAGTATATCAAGTTTTACCAGATCAGATTTTTTATAACCTTTTAATTCATAGTCTAAAGTTGCATATCCTCTGGTTTTAGATTTAAGCAGATTAAAAAAATCAGTGATAATTTCACTAAGAGGCATTTCATATTTAAGTGCAACTCTATCCTGATCAATATAGCGCATATCTTTAAACTGTCCCCTATTATCCTGACAGAGCTCCATCGCCTGACCCACATATTCTTCTGGCATATGGATTTCTGCATCTACAAATGGTTCCATAATTGTATCTATTTCATTAGCATCGGGAAAAAGAGCTGGATTTTCTATTTCCAGTTCTTCGCCATCATTTTTTATTATTTTATATTCAACACTGGGAGCAGTAATAACCAGATCAAGATCATATTCTCTTTCCAGGCGCTCCTGTATAACTTCCATATGCAGAAGTCCCAAAAAACCACATCTGAATCCAAAACCCAGTGCCTCTGATGTTTCTGGTTCAAAAGTAAATGATGCATCATTTAACTGCAGCTTTTCTAAAGCCTCTTTTAATACTTCATAATCAGCATTATCAGACGGATAAAGTCCACTAAAAACCATTGGCTTCACTTTTTTATATCCGGGCAGTGGTTCTGAAGCTGGATTATTCTTATGAGTAATTGTATCACCAACACGGCAGTTTTTTACGTCTTTAATTCCAGAAATAATATACCCTACTTCTCCAGATGTTAAACCAGCCTGCTCTGTCATATCAGGTGCAAAATAACCTACTTCATCGACTTCATATGTTTTTTTATTTGACATCAGCATTATTTTGTCACCTTTTTTAACAGTTCCTTCCATAATTCTTACATAAGCAATCACTCCCTGATATGAATCATAAAAAGAATCAAAAACGAGTGCTCTAAGTGGTTCTTCATTTCCCGCATATGGAGAAGGAACTCTATCTATAACTGCATCCAGAATTAAATCAATATTTGTACCTTCTTTTGCACTGGCAAGAATAGCTTCATCGGGATCTATACCAATATCAACCAGCTGTTCTTTAACACGGTCAGGATCAGCACTTGGAAGATCAATCTTATTTATAACAGGAATAATCTCTAAATCATGCTCAAGAGCCAGATAAATATTGGCCATAGTCTGAGCCTCAACTCCCTGAGCTGCGTCAATCACAAGAATGGCACCCTCACATGCTGCCAGACTGCGGGATACTTCATAGGCAAAATCGACATGACCAGGTGTATCAATTAAATTAAGCTCATAACCTTTATAATTAATTGTAACAGCCTGAGCTTTAATAGTAATTCCTCTTTCTCGCTCTAAATCCATTTTATCCAGAACCTGTTCTTTCATTTTTCTATCTGTAATAGTATTAGTATATTCCAACATACGATCAGCAAGAGTAGATTTCCCATGATCAATATGTGCAATTATACAGAAATTTCTTATCTTATCTGTCTGCAAAAAATTACCTCCTTAAATACCTTAATTCTGCCCATATTATAACACCGGTGTTATTTTTATTCAAGTTGAAGAAAAGTGGTAAAATGATATATATTATTAATAAAAGCTCTTATCAAAAAAAGAAAAATATTGCTGTGATTGGCTTGCATTTTATATCGGCACATGGTAAAATTGAAATGTTGCAAATTAAATGACTGAATAAATATTTGAAACTAAGAGGGGGTGAATTTAGATGCCTATTATTAAGTCTGCTAAAAAGAGAGTTAAAGTAACAGAAAAGAAAACAGCTATAAATCGCGAGTGGAAAAACAAGCTTAAAGATTCTATCAAAGCTTTTGAAAAAGCAGTGGAAAATGGAGACAAAGAAGCTGCAGCAGAACAGTTGAGAGAGACTACAAAGGTCATCGATAAGGCTGCCACCAAAAATATCATTCATAAAAATAATGCAGCCAGAAAAAAATCTCGCCTCACTAAAATGTATAACAATATGTAACTTTAAAAATAAAAATGTAATTATTTTTTAATAAAACGCTTAAACTCATCCATCTGGATGAGTTTTTTTGCTATAAACTAATTGCTTTCATAACAATCATTTCCAGGGCCATATTCTGATCCGGATAAT
>CAZLIW010000099.1:0-7108 GCA_964559325.1 uncultured Halanaerobium sp.
GTAAGACCCTGTAACCTCTCGGTGAAATTGATTGATCAAGTGTATTAACACTCCCACTATATCCCAGTGCTTTACTTATAGTGTTTAATGTAAGTATTTCATCTGAAGACCAGTCAGTCAGCTCTTCCAGTAGATTTTCTGGTTTGGACTGTTCTTCTTCATCTTCTGCTTCGGCAATATAATCTTTGATTAATAAAACACCCTCTTCTTTAACATTTGTGACAAGCTCTTCGAGTTGCATTTTTATCAATCTGCCTTCTGTTCCCAGTTCAGAAATGTATTTTTCAATTTCACGCTGGATTTTTAAAACCATCTCTGTTCTCTGTATTACTGTTACTACATCAGAAATCGTTACTAAGTTTTCGAACTCCAGGGCACTTAAATTTGTTAAAGCCTGATCGAAAACAGAGCGGTATTTTTCCAGAGTCTGAACTGCCTGATTGGCTTTAGTTAGTATTACTCGTATATCTTCTAAAATATGTTTGTAATCTGCTTTATAGATAGTTATTATTGACCTTCTTTCCGAAATTGCAATTACAAGTTCCCCGGTCTGTTTTGCAACTCTTTCCGCTGTTTTGTGTCTGGTGCCTGTCTCAGTAGATGGTATAGTTGGATCAGGAATAAGCTGAGCATTTGCAACCAGTATTTTCTCCGCATCACGGTCAAGTACAATGGCTCCATCCATTTTGGCGAGTTCATATAGTTTAGCCGGTGTAAGAGAAGTATCAATCTCAAAACCATCATTAACCAGAGAAAGTGAATCCTCACTATCTCCAACAATTAGAAGGGCTCCTGTCTGTGCACGAAGAATATTTTCCAGACCTTCTCTAAAATCTGTGCCTGGAGCAAGTATTTTCAATATATCCAGCAGTTTTTCGTCATACTGTTCCATCTCTTCACCTCACTACTTATTTATTAAAAATTATTTTTGTAAACTCATTTATATTTTTTACTCCATCTATTACGGTTTCAGGATCAAATTCAATTTTATCAAGGCTAACTTCAGGTATAATAATATGTTTAAAGCCAATTTTTTTTAATTCATTAATTCTTTTTTCTATCTGTCCAACTGCTCTTATTTCTCCAGCAAGTCCAATTTCTCCAACAACAGCCATCTTGTTATTTAAAGAAATATCTCTATAACTGGAAATCACAGCAGCTGCTATACCAAGATCAAGTCCCGGTTCTTCAACCGATAAACCACCTGTAATATTAACATTAACATCCTGATCTCTAAAATTTACTCCCAGACGTTTTTCCAATACCGCAAGCAGCAGTGATACCCTTTTGTAATTTACACCTGTTGTCAGACGCTGTGGAGAAGAAAAAGCAGCATCTGTAACAAGTGATTGGACTTCTACAAGAAGAGTTCTGCTCCCTTCCAGAACGGGCACAATTACAGAACCAGAAACTCCTTCTAACCTTTCATTAATGAAAAAACTGGATGGATTTTTAACTTCCTCTATCCCCGAAGAAGTCATCTCAAAAACACCAATTTCATTGGTGGATCCAAAGCGGTTTTTTCTGGCCCTGAGCATTCTGTACATATGATAGTTATCACCTTCAAATTGAAGCACAGTATCAACTAAATGCTCCATTACTCTCGGCCCGGCCAGCTCTCCTTCTTTTGTCACATGACCAATTAAAACAATTGGTATCCCGGTTGTTTTTGCCAGTTTTAAAAGTCGAGATGTAATCTCTTTTACCTGTGCAATATTTCCGGGTGCAGAATTTTTTTCCGGTATATGTACAGTTTGAATAGAATCAACAACGATAAAACTGTAATCCTGATTTTCTGATAGGTGATCTTCAAATAGAGTATAATCAGTTTCAGCAAAAATATTTAAATTATCATTAACACAGTTCAATCTTTCTGCCCGCATTTTTAACTGTTGAGCTGATTCTTCTCCAGAAAAATAGAGGGTTTTTCCATATTTTTCACTAAAAAGAGAAGCCACCTGAAGTATCAGTGTTGATTTACCAATACCAGGGGCTCCACCAAGTAAAACTAGAGAACCGGATACAATTCCCCCACCTAAAACTCTGTCCAATTCTTCAGTGCCAGTCGTAAGGCGCTGTTTTTCTACTGTAGCAATTTTAGTTATAGGAAGAGGCTTATTGTTTTCTTTTATTCCAGTTTCCATTCTTCTTTTCTTCTTTTTTGGATCTTCAATTTTTTCCACAAAAGTATTCCAGTTTCCACAGCTGGAACATCTCCCCATCCAATTAACTGATTTATATCCACATTCTTTGCAAACATAATATCTTTTTTCTTTAGCCATATATCTGTACTCCTGAATAGATAATTTTGTCTTCAAATAACTTCTGTTTTCATACAATTATATCATTTTTTACATCTTTTTACAAGCTGTCAGAGTACTTAATATGAACTATGCTGAACGTTATTTTTGGGCAAATTTAAGTTCATTTCCATCACAATCTATCTTCACTTTGCTACCTTCTTCTATTTCTTTATCGAGTATTTTTATTGATAATGGATTCTCAATCTGTTTTTGTATTGTTCTGCGCAGAGGTCTGGCACCAAATTCTGCGTCATATCCATCATCAGCCAGTTTAATTTTAGCTTTTTCTGTTACTTCAATTTCAATAGATTTTTCTTCCAGACGTTCTCGTAAATCATCAAGCATTAAATCAACAATTTCTTTTATGTGGTCTTTACTGAGAGAGTGGAATACTATTGTTTCATCAAGACGGTTCAGAAATTCAGGTCTAAATGTCCTTCTCAACTGTGACATTACATTATCTTTCATGGATTCATAATCTGCCTTTTCATCAAATTCTGCTTTAAAACCAAGCTGAGATTGTTTTTCTATAAAATCTGCACCAACATTTGAAGTCATTATTACTATTGTGTTTTTAAAATCAACTTTTCTTCCATGAGTATCTGTTAAAACACCGTCTTCCAGAATTTGAAGCAGTACATTAAAGACATCTGGATGTGCTTTTTCTATCTCATCAAATAAAATTACAGAATATGGCCTTCTTCTTACCGGCTCTGTAAGCTGTCCACCTTCATCATGACCTACATAACCCGGAGGTGAACCAACAAGTCTGGAAACTGAATGTTTTTCCATATATTCAGACATATCTACTCTAATCATTGCATCTTCATCATTAAACATAGTTTCGGCAAGAGTTCTTGCAAGTTCTGTTTTACCAACACCTGTGGGCCCTAAAAATATAAATGAACCAATCGGTCTTTTAGGATCTTTTAATCCAGCTCTGGCCCTTCTTACTGCTTCGGAAACAGCCTTTATTGCTTCATCCTGTCCTATTACCCGTTTGTGAAGCTCATCTTCCAACCTCAGTAGACGAGATGTTTCTTCTTCTTCAAGTTTTGTCACCGGTATACCTGTCCAGCTGGACACTATTTCTGCTATATCTTCAGTTGTTACAACAGATTCGGTCATTCCTTTTTTCTGCTCCCAGCTGTCTTTTAGTTCTTCCATTTCTTTTTTTAACTCTTTTTCTTTATCTCTCATTCTGGCCGCTTTTTCAAACTCCTGATTTTTGACAGCTGCCTCTTTTTCTTTTTCTGCCTCTTCTATTTTTTTATTTAGTTCTTTAAATTCTTCCGGCCTTGTATTACTGCTGAGGCGAACTTTAGATGCTGCCTCATCTATTAAATCTATAGCTTTATCAGGCAGAAAACGATCTGAAATATATCTGTGAGAAAGCAAAACTGCAGACTCTATTGCCTCATCACTGATTTTAACTTTATGGTGTGCTTCATATGGATCTCTTAAACCTTTAAGAATATCTATTGCCTGTTCTGTATTGTTTTCTTCTATTAAAATAGACTGAAAACGCCTTTCTAATGCTGCATCTTTTTCTATATATTTTCTATATTCATCAAGTGTGGTCGCACCAACAGCCTGAAGTTCTCCCCGTGCCAAAGCAGGTTTCAAAATATTTGCTGCATCTATTGCACCTTCTGCTGCACCTGCTCCCACCAGTGTGTGCATTTCATCAATAAATAATATTATATCACCACTATTGATGATTTCATTCATTACTGCCTTTAACCTTTGTTCAAATTCACCTCTGTATTTTGAACCAGCAACAAGAGCACTTAAATCCAGAGAAACAACTCTTTTATTTAATAAAAGTTCTGGTACATTTTCACTAATAATCATCTGTGCCAATCCTTCAACTATTGCAGTTTTACCTACTCCCGGTTCTCCAATTAAAACCGGATTATTTTTAGTTCTTCTGCTTAATACCTGTATTACTCTATGAATCTCTTTATCTCTTCCGATAACAGGATCCAGCTTGTTTTCTCTGGCCATTTCTGTTAAATCACGACTGTATTCATCCAGGTTACTTGTTTTGCTTTTTGATGATTTGGATTTTTTCTGCAGACTTTCTTTTCCACCAAGTAAATCAATTACTTCTTCTTTTATATTTTCCAAATCACTGTTTAATTCCATCAGTATTCTTATTGCGACACCCTCACCTTCTCTAATCAATCCCAAAAGAAGATGCTCTGTACCAATATAGTTGTGCCCCATTTTTCTTGCTTCATCCATAGCCAGATTTAACACTTTTTTACTTCTGGGTGTAAGTCCAATAGATCCCTTTACTTCATTTTGACCTTCACCAATCATTTCAATAATCTTTGCTTTAACATTTCCTGCACTAATATTATTATCAATTAAGGCACGAGCCGCTATACCCTGCCCTTCTTTTATAAGTCCATACAAAATATGCTCTGTACCAACATAGCTGTGTTTTAAATTTAAAGCTTCTTTTTCCGCAAGACTGAGAACTTTTCTAGCTCTTTCAGTAAATTTTGCAAACATTCTTTTCACTCTCCCTTATATCAATTTATTTCTAATTACTTCTGATCTAATAATATTTAAGTTTTCTTCATCAATATTTTCGGCATAAATTTGCAGATGAGCCGGTCTTATATTAATTAATAAATCAGCAAAAAAATCATATCTTATATCTTTTTTTTCTATTAAACCTGTATCATAGCCAAATTTAACTTTTGCCAAAAGTTTTAAAGCTTCTTCTTCTTCAATTTGATGAGAATATTTTAAAATACCCAAAGATCTCTGAACACTATCTTTAATTTTATCATGTTCATTATTAATTAAAAGCTGTCTACTTTTTCGTTCTTCGTAAATTATATGACCCAATATGCTGTATAAATTTTCGATTATTTCTGTTTCAGAATGACCTAATGTTATTTGATTTGAAATCTGATAAAGATCACCACTGGAACTGCTCCCTTCTCCATAAACCCCTCTAACTGTTAGACCAAATTTTCCTATAACTCCCAGAATATTTTTTAATCTCCCGGTTAAAGTTAAAGCAGGTAGATGGCACATTGCTGAAACTCTTAATCCTGTGCCAACATTCGTCGGACATGAGGTTAAATAACCCAATTTTTCGGAAAATGCATAATCAGCATCTTTTTCTATTTTATCATCCATCAGACCAATTTTTTCCCATAATTCATTAAAATTTAGTCCGGGTGATATAATCTGTATCCTAAGGTGATCTTCTTCATTTACCATCACACTTATATTATCATTTATAACTAAAGCTCTTCCAATGTTTTTTCTTGCATGTTCAGCACTAATAAAATTTTTTTCATACAGCAGTTCTTTTTCAATATTATCAAGCTGGTTCATTTTTATAAACATATAATCATCAGAAGAAAAAATTTCTACATTATTTTTAAAAAAATAAATAATTTCATTTCTTGTTTTTCGGTCAGCTTTATTTGGAAAAAGAAATTTTTTTAAATTTCTTGCAAGCCGAATCCTGCTGCTAACTACAACATCTTTTTCTGGCCCTTCTCCAGTCAGCGGATTATTAAATTGTTTTACATTACTCATTTTCACTCTTCCTCCATGCTATTTTTTATTACATGGATTTTATCTCTAATTTTAGCTGCTTTTTCAAAATTTTCTTCTGCAGCAGCTTTATCCATCAATATTTTTAATCTATTGATATCTTTTTTGTATCTAAGTTTATTTCCGATCCTTTTTGGTATTTTACCGGAATGATAGGTGTTTCCATGAATTCTTTTCATTAATGGCTCAAGTCTATCTGAAAAAGCATTATAACATTCAGCACAGCCAAAAAAACCTTTCTGAGAAAATTCTTCAAAACTGGATCCACATCTACTGCATATCTTTTTACTATTATTCTGATTGCTATCTTCAAATTTTTTTCCGTTTTCAAGCAGACTCGAATTTAAAATACCTGATAAAAAGTTCTGAAAGCTCAGGTTATTATCTGGAGCAAAGTTAATATGCCCTGTCTCCTCTGCACATTTTTCACATAAATGCAGTTCCTTTTTCTGTCCATTTGCAATTCTAGTCAAATGAACAACTGCTTCATTTTTTTTACATCGGTCACAGAGCATCTTTAATCCTCCTCCACTTTAAAAATAACCTCAAGCATATTTTTCAGCAGTCTGGACCGCAAATAATCTCTTTCCGGTAGACTGATTCCTATTACATTTCTGTGTACTGCCATCTCCATCAAATAATACTCTCTTTTAGAAATAAAATCATTTTCATACAGTCTATTTATAATTCCTTCTGCATCTTTCTGACTCATTGGTCCATTAAGATTTGATATTATCTTCTGTATAACCTCTTTGCTGGAATTCAGCTTTACTCGAATAATTCTAATAAACCCTCCACCACCACGCTGACTTTCTACAACATATCCTTTTTCTACTGTAAATCTTGTATCTAAAACATAATTAATTTGCGAAGGAGCACAATCAAAGTTCTCAGCAAGCTGATTTCTCTTTATCTTAACTCGTCCCTTATACTTATTTAACTGGTGTCTTAGGTAGTTTTCTATCTGATCGGATAGACTTGCCACAATAATCGCCTCCTGTCTTTGACTATTCTTGACCTTTTATTATATAATACAATATTTATGAAAAAATGCAAGTTTTTTTTCTGCTTTTATAAAAAAACCGGCAAAACTTAAATTCATTTTGCCGGGTCTAAATATATATTTAATTTTTAGTAAAATTAAAATTTAACTATCGTAATTCTGAAACTATTTTACTCCTGTGCCCAGTCCTGAGCTCTTTCAACAGCTCGCTTCCAAT
>CAZLIW010000100.1:0-7093 GCA_964559325.1 uncultured Halanaerobium sp.
TCTTTCTCTTCTAATATGCTGTTCACGTGTCTGCAGTGTTAACACAAAACCCTCTTTGCCCTCTACATCAGTTGTTTTTCCGACAATTCTGCCCGGAAGCTGACGTATATAACTTCTGTCATCTTTTGTTGACATAAAGCCCAGATATGGCCCACCATAATTAAGACCATTACCAAGATTTTGTGCCTCACCGACAACTATATCTGCTCCAAATTCAGCCGGTGCTTTAAGTAGCCCCAGTAGAATTGGATTGGCAATTACTACAAAAACAGCCTTTTTAGCATCATTGACCATTTTCCCTATTTCTTCCATTTTCTCTATGGAACCAAAAAAGTTCGGATATTGAACAATTACTACCGCAGTATCATCATCCAGCTCTTCCCCAATTTGTTCAGGAGATACAGCTGTACCATCTGTTTTTACATCTATGAACTCAAGATTCTGATGCCTGCCGTATGTTTTAATAACTTCCCTATAGGCAGGATTAACTGTCTCAGGAAGCAGAACTTTTTTCCTGCGTGAAATCCTCGCCCCCATTACAACAGCCTCCGCTGCAGCTGAACCACCATCAAGCATAGAAGCATTTGTTACATCAAGACCTGTAAGCTCTGATATCATGCTCTGATATTCATATATAGCTTCCAGCGTCCCCTGACTCAATTCTGCCTGATAGGGAGTATAGGCTGTGTAAAATTCTGATCTCAAAATTAGATGATCAATAACTCCAGGTACATAATGATCATATGCTCCAGCACCTAAAAAAGAGCTCATATTTTCTAAACTCTTATTTTTAGCTGTATGTTTTTGAACTTTTCTCATAAGTTCAAGTTCGGAAATTCCATCTGGAATATCTAATGGTCTGTCTAAAGCTACTTCTTCTGGAATCATATCGAAGAGTTCTTCGATAGCTTTAACACCTATCTCTTCCAGCATTTCCTTTCTTTCCGATTTTGTATTGGAAATATAATCCATTATTATGCCTCCTCAATAAACTCTGTATACTCCTCATCGCTGAGAAGTTCTTCAAGTTCTGATTCATCACTCATTTCTATTTTTATTAGCCAGCCGTCACCATATGGATCTTCATTAATGAGTTCTGGATTATCAAATAATTCTTCATTAACTTCAATTACTTTTCCACTAACCGGAACAAATACATCGGAAACAGCTTTAACAGATTCTAAAACACCAAAACTGTCATGCTGATTGAATTCATCATCAACATCAGGCAGCTCCACAAATACAATGTCCCCGAGCTCATCCTGAGCAAAATCAGAAATTCCTAGTACTGCAGTATTGCCTTCTTTTTTTAACCACTCATGATCTTCTGAATAAATTAAACCTTCTTTTACAGCCATATTTTATTCCTCCTCAAAAGTTTTAATTGCTTAAATCTTCTTTTTATACAAAAACTCCTTCAACTATCTCTGCTTTAACAAAGCGATTCCGCACCTTAATTTTAATTTCTCTGCCATCTTCAATAATTGTTTTGTCAATATAGGCAAGCCCTATATTTTCGTCCAAAGTAGGTGAATAGCTTCCGCTTGTAACAACACCAACTTTTTCTCCATCATCATAAACTTCGTAACCGTGTCTTGCTATTCCCCGGCCTGTAACTTTAAAACCAACCAGCTTATTTGGATAACCTTTTTCTTTATACTCTTTTATCTTTTCTTTTCCGATAAAGTCGTCTTTTTCCAGTTTAACTGTCCATCCAATTCCTGCCTCAAGTGGATGATTTTCTTCTGTCATATCATTTCCATAAAGATTCATCTTTTTTTCCAGGCGCAGTGTATCACGGGCTCCCAACCCTGCTGGTTTTAAATCAAACTCTTCACCTGCTTCCATCAGACTATCCCACACCTTTTCTGCTTCTGAAGCAGAAAAATAGAGTTCATATCCCAGTTCACCTGTATAACCGGTGCGGGAAATTATGGCTTCAACACCTGCCGCTTCTGAAATTTCAAAATTATAATATTTTAATTCTTCTAAGTTTATGTTAGTTAATTTTTGTAATATGTTTTTGGACTCAGGTCCCTGTAGTGCAATTAATGCATAATTTTCTGACTTATTTTCTGCTGTAGTTTCTTCCAGGAGATGGCTGCTTATCCACTTATAGTCTTTTTCAGTGTTTGAGGCATTTACAACAAGCAAAAATTTGCTGTCCTCAAGTTTGTACACAAGTAAATCATCGATGATGCCTCCCTCTTCATTACACATTGGTGTATATACTATTTCACCTCTGCTTAATTTTGCTGCATCATTCGTTATCAGCCTCTGGATCGAATCTTCTGCTCCCTTTCCTGAAACAATAATCTCTCCCATATGGGAAACGTCAAAAATACCACATTTTCCCCTTACAGCCTTATGTTCTTCTATTATACTGCTGTACTCTACGGGCATTTCCCATCCGCCAAAATCAATCATTTTTGCCCCAAGTTTCTTATGAGCTTCGTTTAATGGGGTCTTTCTCATTATTACACCTCCTTGACATAATAAAAAAACAGAGAACCGGATAAAATACCGACTCTCTGTTCATGTGCTGTCCAGAGTTTCGTCCGCCCAGATTCTTTTTACCTGAGAGTTTCAGGGGTTTCCCCTTGCTCCTTCGGCGCCTTTTTTAAGGACTCTCACCTGGGTTTCAACCGAGTATATTCTGTTCATTCCAGTTTTATTATAACTCATCATTAAAGATATTGCAAAATTTTCTAAAAAATATTTTTATCACAAAGTGTTTTCTATTTTATCTTTTATTTTAATAACTTACATATTTACGCGGATTTTCTGGAATTCCTTTTTTTCTTACCTCATAATGCAGATGTGGCCCGGTACTTCTGCCAGAATTACCGGAATATGCAATCAGCTGCCCTTTTTTTATCTTCTGACCGATAGAAACCGAAATTTTATTCAGATGTGCATAATAAGTTGTATACTGGTCATTGTGTTTAATTTTTATCAGACGTCCATATCCACCTGACCAACCGGCAAAAATTACTTTCCCCGCAGCAGCAGAAATAACTGGTGTATTATAATTAACTGCTATATCCAATCCATCATGATATTCCTGTCTTTTTAAAACTGGATGATACCGCCATCCAAATTCAGAAGAGATTCTGCCGCTGGCAGCAAGGGGCCAGATAGATGGTTTGGTTCTCATCTCTACTCTTAGTTTTACAGCTTTATTTTTTATTATAACTTCATTCTTTTTTATTATAGACAAATCGCTTTTCAATTTTATAATTTCCTGCTGCATTTCTCCTATCAATTCTTCTGTATCTTTATAATTAAGTCTAAAATCAGATCCCCCCATCGGAAGACCCTGTAAAATTAAATTTTCATTATAAGAAAAAACAGTTTCCAGCTTGAGTTGATCATTATCCACCACTAAATCGTTATCAGCAGCAAATTCATCTGCAAACTCATTCTGCCTTAATTTTATATTGTTTATTTCATTATTCATCGATTTTGTTTTCTCAGCCAGCTTATAAACTTCATTCTTTAGCTCTATATTATTCTTTCTGATAGATTCTAATTTTTCAATTTCATTTAATTTTTCCTGATATATACTGTAATAATAGTTTGAAACAAAAAAACCTGATGTCAGTAATGAAACAAGCACTAAAAGCAAACACAATGTTATATAAAAAGGAACTTTTATTATTTCACTATCCTTTTCTCCTTTTTGATTATATGAAATATTTAATTTGTTCGAGAAAATATTTTTTATTTTTAAAAAATATTTTTCCACACATCTATACCCCCTTTAAACAGCTGTTATCAAAAAAATATGCCGGCAAGAATAACCGCAACTGCAAGTGAAGGCAGTAAATTACCAGCTTTTATTTTTACAGCACCCAACATATTTAATCCTATAGCAACAATTAGAAGTCCCCCTGCAGATGTCATTATACGTATCATATCTGCTGTCAGTATTTTTTCTGCATATGAAGCAGCTAGAGTTATGCTCCCCTGATATATTAAAACAGGCAAAGCCGAAAAAGCCACTCCTATTCCTGTTGTTGCTGCAAAAGCAATTGAAGTAGTCCCATCCAGAAGTGATTTTGTAAATAAAATACTGGGATCTCCATTAAGTCCATCCTGAATAGATCCCATAATTGCCATTGCCCCTACACAAAAAATCAAACTTGTCTGAACAAACCCCTGTACAAAAAGGTCATCCTCCCCACCAAATCGATGTTTTAATTTTTCACCAAACTGATTGAGTCTGTCTTCTAAAGCAAATATTTCTCCAATTATTCCCCCGATAACCAGGCTAAAAATAACAAGTAGAGTATCGATTGATTTTTCTATGCTAAAAGCCATTTGAAAACCTATCAAAAGAACCGCCAGACTTATTCCCTGCATTACTGTATTCTGGATTTTTTTTGGAAAACGCCCGCGAAATATAATACCTATTGTGCTGCCGGCCAAAATGGCCGCCACATTAACAAGTGTACCTACCATATTAACACCTACCTGCTCACTGCTATATATTTATACCACTGTTGTTTCTTCCATTTGATTTTCTTTTTCAGGACAGAACATTTCATTTAATTCTTCTACAAATTCATTTTTGGTCAAAATCATAAGTAGATCTCCATTTTTTATATAAGTATTTCCTCTGGGAACTATGGGGTTTTCTCCTCTTAAAATTGTAACTATTACCGATTCTAAAGGAAGATCCAGTTCCCTAATCAGCATACCTTTAGCCGGCGCTTTATCTCTAACTGTTAATCTAATCATCTTCATTTCATCATCTTCACTTAAAAAGTTCTCATGCATTTCTGCAAGAATATCTTCCTGATCAACCAGTGCTGTTAAAATAGAAGCACTGCTTACTGCAACATTAACCCCAAGCCAATTAAACAGTTTTTCATTACCTGGATTATTTACAGTTGTCAGCGTACGCTTAATATCAAACTGTCTTTCAGCCAGTTGACAGATAACCATATTATCCTGATCATCTCTGGTAGCTGCCAACAGAAGATCCGCTTCTTCTGCTCCTGCTTTTTCTAGAACATCTTTTTCTGAACCATCTCCATTTATTACTTCAACTCCATATTGTTCTGAAATTAAATTCGACTTTTCAATATCCTGTTCAACAACTACTACCTGATGACCTTTATTTACCAGATCTCGACAGAGATATCTACCCAGTTTACCACCACCGACAATAATTATAAACATTTTTACACCTCTCCAAAAATATAATCAATGTTTCATGTGAAACAAAAATCAACTTAGCTTTTTGATCATTTTTTTTATTTTATCTATATTATCTATTTCAATCATAAGTACATTATTCTTTTTTCTCTGCTTTATTTTAACAGTACTTCCCAGCTTTTCCGAAAGGTTCCGGACAGCTTCCTTCCATTCTGGAGTTAATTTTTTCTTGTCTCGGCTTTTCTTCTTAATAGACGGATTTTTTAATTTATCAACATAATTTTCTGTTTCTCTTACAGTCAAATCCTGTATAATTATATTCTCACAGGCAGCAACCTGAGCAGATTCGTCATCCAGCCCCAGAAGAGCTCTAGCATGTCCAACAGAAATTGTGCCTCGCGAAAGGTGGTTTTTAACTTTATCCGCCAGATTTAAAAGTCTAACCATATTAGCAATATTAGAGCGACTTTTGCCAACTTTTTCTGCAACTTCTTCCTGAGTAAAACTAAATTCATCCAGCATCTGCTTATATGCTTCTGCTTCTTCAACAGCATTTAAATCTTCACGCTGAATATTTTCTATAAGTGCTATTTCTAAAACTTCCTGATCACTAAAATTTCTGACAACAGCCGGCATTTTATCAAGGCCTGCTTTTTCGGCAGCTCTCCAGCGCCTCTCACCAGCGACAAGCTGATATTTTTCCGCTTTCATTTTGCGAACTGTTACAGGTTGAATAACTCCCTTTTCTTTTATTGATTCACTTAATTCCAGCATGGCCTTTTCATCAAAATGTTTTCTGGGCTGATATGGATTTGGCTCTATATTCTCTATAAATATGTTTTCTATACTGCTGGAATCTATATTATCCTGATCATTTATTAAAGCACTCAAACCTTTTCCGAGCCTTTTTTTACTCATTATTGATCACTTCCTCTGCAAGATTTCTATAAGCTTCTGCCCCACTGGAACTGGAACTGTAGCTTAATATAGGTTCTCCAAAACTCGGAGCTTCACTGAGTCTTACATTGCGTGGAATTACCGTATCAAATACCAGATTTGAAAAATAGTCTTTTACTTCCTCGATCACCTGTTGTGAAAGATTGGTTCTCGCATCATACATTGTCATTACAACACCTTCTATTCTCAAATCTGAATTTAAATTTTTTCGTACAAGTTCAACAGTCTGCATAAGCTGACCTAACCCTTCCAGTGCATAATATTCACACTGAATAGGTACCATAATACTATCTGCAGCTGTAAGTGCATTTAAAGTAAGCAGTCCAAGAGATGGTGGGCAGTCAATTATTATATAATCATAATGATCAACAATAGGCTTTACGGCATTTTTTAACCTACTTTCCCGGGAAATAATCGAAACTAATTCTATTTCCGCTCCTGCCAGTTCAATATTTGCAGGAATTATATGTAAATTTTCTGTTTCTGTTTTTATAATAGCTTTTTCTGCAGATACATCTTCTATTAAAACATCATAAGTAGTAAGTCCAGCACTGCTTTTTTCTATACCTACCCCACTTGTAGCATTCCCCTGAGGATCAATATCTATCAGCAGTATTTTGTAGCCATTTTCTGCAAGACCTGCTCCCAGATTAACAGCTGTTGTACTCTTTCCCACTCCACCTTTTTGATTAACAATAGCTATTTTTTTGCCCATTATTACACCTCTTTCAAAACAGCATCTGCTTTATTATTTCTGCAATTTTATATTAAATTCTATACAATCTTCATTTTCTTTTTTATCAATATCAATATCTACTCCAGAATTTTTTATTTCTGAAATAGTTTTTTCCAGTGAATTCACAAAAATCCTTAAATCAGAATATACTCTTTTTATATTCTTCTTTCTTTTTGTTTTATCTTTTTCCAGATGTTTTTTAATTAACTTCTCTGTTTCTCTTACTGTCAGCTCTTT
>CAZLIW010000101.1:0-7003 GCA_964559325.1 uncultured Halanaerobium sp.
CATTTATTACAACTTTAATGCTGGTTGGTATTGCAACTTATCCGGTCGAAAAAGAATATTTTGGTATTAAAGCAACAATTTGGCGCAATATTGCTGGATTTGTCATTTCGGCACTTATTGCTGCTGCGGCAGGAGTCTTTTATGGAGAGGTGTTTTAAATGAAAACTACAAAGAAAAAAAATAAAACAAATTATTATATGTTTATCTTATTTGTGTCTTTTCTTATCATCTCATATTTCTTTAATTTTGAACTGGGAACTAAAATCGGCAAAAACTTCTGGATTTTTGCCAGAGATATGATAAAGATTCTTCCACCTGCATTTTTATTAATAGGATTATTTGATGTCTGGGTGAGCAGAGAAACTATAGAAAAAAACTTCGGCAAAAGCTCGGGTTTTAAAAAATATATTTATGCCGTACTTCTTGCAGCAACAACAGTAGGAGGAACCTTTGTAGCCTTCCCTGTTGCAAATACTCTTTATCATAAAGGAGCAAATTATTCTTCTATTTTCACCTATGTTACAGCTGCTTCACTTGTAATGATTCCAATGAGCATTATGGAAGCCTCTATACTTGGAATCAAGTTCACAGCAATCAGAATAGGAGTATCTCTCCCACTTGTAATTATCAGTTCAATTATACTGGGGAATTTTTTCGACAAAATCAACTACAGGCTTCCTGAAGTAGAATAAAAATAATAGTAGAGTGCCTGTCATCTAAACTTCCATATATGACCGGCACTTTTTTTGTTATTTAATTTTTATTTTCAGCAAAAGCAGCAGCAATTCTGGCTCCAACCACCGCATTATTTTTTACCAGAGAGATATTTGTCTCCAGACTTTCCCCATCTGTTATTTCTTTTATTCTATCAAGCAAAAACGGAGTCAGTTCTTTACCACTGATTTCTTTTTCTTCTGCTTCAGATAATGCCTGCTCTATTTTCTCGTTAATCACTTCATATTTAATTTCATCTTTTTCCGGTACCGGATTGGCAATAAGTACTCCACCTTCCAGGCCTAGATCCCATTTTGCTCTAAGAATATTTGCTGTATGTTCAGGATCTTCCAACATATAATCGCATTTAAAGCCACTGCTGCGGCTGTAAAAGGCAGGCAGCTCTTCAGTTTGATAGCCCAGTACCGGCACCCCAAAAGTTTCCAGCTTTTCCAGAGTTAATCCCAGGTCCAGGATAGACTTAGCACCGGCTGCAATAACAGCTACAGATGTTTTCTTAAGCTCTTCTAAATCAGCAGAAATATCGAAACTTTTCTCTGCTCCACGATGTACTCCGCCAATTCCCCCTGTAACAAAAATTTTGATTCCGGCCAGATCTGCTGCAATCATTGTTCCAGCAACTGTGGTAGCTCCATGCTTTTTTTCTGCCAGTACTACTGGTAGATCACGGCGGCTTACTTTTACTACTTTATCAGATTCACCTAAAAATTCAATCTCTTCTTTAGTTAGACCGACTTTTATTTTACCGCCAATTATTCCGATTGTTGCTGGTACAGCACCATTTTCCCTTATTATATTTTCTATTTCAAGTGCGGTTTCTATATTTTGCGGATAGGGCATACCATGTGCTATTATAGTTGATTCCAGTGCCACTACAGCTTTTCTATTTTCCAGAGCTTTTTTTACATCATCTTTAATTTCCAGATATTTCTTTAAATTTTTCATTATCTTACCTCCATTTTATAATTCAGTTACGTCAAATCTAATAGTTTTTCTAATATTAATATTTAGTTATCAAATCTAATCTGCTTTTTAAATATATCAACAGCTGTGAGATTTGATTTGAAAAAAATATTATTTATTTTAATTTTGCCAGATCTGGACTGCATGTCAGCTCAGTTTTTACTGTGAGAGCTGAAGCCTTAATTCCCAGTTTAACTGCTTTATCAACAGAATATTTATTCATTATTCCGGCTGCAAATCCAGCTGTAAGCGCATCTCCTGCTCCGGTTGTCTCCACAATTTCTTCACTTTTAATTTCTGCAGCTTTAAAATGTTTTAAACTGACTTTGTTTTTATTTCTACTTAAATGATAGGCTCCATCTTCACCAGTGCTTATAATAATTTCTGGCAGTTCTTTATTTTTAGAATAATACTTTACAATTCGATTCATTCTCTGGCTGATACTCATTTTTTGTGCTTTTTCGAAATCTTCAATCTTTACAATATTCAGAACAACTTCAATTTCATCCAAATTTCCCCGCAAATAATCGAGAGCTTTTATACTTCCCTTTAACTTGAGTGCTTTTTCCACTGAAACTGTGTCAGCGATTTTTATCATTTTTTGTCCTGAGCACAGGCTAAGCAAATATCTTATAGAACTTTGACTCAGGTTTGTATCAAATATTAGCATTGATGAAGTTTCAATAATTTTTCTTTTTTCGTTTAAATAATTTTTATCTATCATATCTAAAATTATCATATCATTTACCGCACCGATCAAATCTCCATTCTGATTAAGATGAGCAAGATATACTCCTGTTTTATATTCCAGGGAAGGGGCTGTTTTAAAGTGAGAAACATCTACTCCTGCATATTCTGTTTCTTCCTTTATTTTCTCTCCAAAATGATCACCGCCAACTACTGTCAGCAGAATTACTTCTTCTCCTAAAATAGCAAGATCTTCTGCTATATTTCGCCCCACTCCACCTGAACTTTCTTTAATCCAGCCTGGACTGGAACTCCCTTTAATATAATTTGGACTGTATCCTTTTATATCAAGATTGGCTCCACCAACAACTACAACCTTTTTCTCCGGAGCTGTTATATATCCTCTGCCCAGAAGATATCCTTTTGTACTTAAGTGGTGAATATAAGTACCTACAGCTGACTCAGAAATAGAAAGTTTATCCGCTATTTTTTCTCTACTTATGGTGGCATCATTCTTTATTAGTTCCAGAACATCTTTTTCGCGCTCTGTTAATTTTTCTATTTTCAGCACCTCCAGATATTTAAATAATAATTTAATAAACTAAATAAATATTTAAATATATTATAGCAGATTTTATTGCAGCTGTAAATAAAATTTATAAATTTTTATTATTAAACTTAAAAAACCGCCCTATAAAAGGGCGGCAGTTAAATATTCATTCATGTTTTATTAAAATAATTTATTCTACAACTTTAATTGCTTTTGAACCTTCCCAGTGGCCGTGCAGATTACAGAATACAAATACATTTAAATCACATGATTCTTCTAATTTAAGATTTAATGTAGCCTCTGCTTTCATATCAGGAGTAAATTCCACTCTGGCCAGGCTTGCATAATTAGCATATAGATCAAAATACTGAATATAGTGATCCGGTCCCATTGGATGAGTAATTTCCTTACCAAAAGTAACTTTCACTTCAAAATACTCACCTTTTTTTACTTCATCAGGACACTGAATATACGGAACATGTTTTTTCTCAAGTGCAGTCTTATCTTCACCAGTGTTTTCCAGCTTTTTAAGATCATAATAACCCATCTTTTTAAATTCCTCCTTTTAGATTATATTTAATTATGGAAAAAATACTTTTCCATAATTTAAACATTTTTAAAATATATCAATACTGAACTTATTTACTTAGTAAATTTACGAAATTTTTCTGCCGGCTCACCACAGACGGGACACTTTTCAGGTGTTCCATCTACAACTGTGTGCCCACAGACTTCACAAATAGAAACATATTCAAGATCAATATCTTCTCCATTATCTACCGACTCTTTAGCATCTCTAAAGAGCTTAGCATGAATCTGCTCTGCTTCCAATGAATAATGGAAAGAACGAACAGCAGCGTTTTCTCCCTGTTCTTTTGCCACAAGGCTGTATGTAGGATACATCTGTTCTACTTCAAATTCTTCTCCTGCAATAGCGCCTTCAAGATTTTCTGAAGTTGTACCCAAACCAAATTCTCCACCAGATGCAACCAAAAAATCTCCTTCAACATTATCATGTGCTTCAAAATGATTGCCTGCATGAACTTCTTCTGCATAGGCAATTGCATCAAATAAAAGCGCTGTGTTTACAAAACCTTCTTCTGCAGCTTTCTTGCCCCAGACTTTATAGCGCTGATAGGCCATACTTTCTCCACCAAAAGCGGAGCGAAGATTCTGAGCTGTCATATCATTGTTTACCAAAAAAATTACCTCCTTATAGTCTTATTAATAATAGTTATTACTTATAATAAAATTATAGCATTGCCAGAGCTGTTATGTCAAATTTGTTAATCACAGTTATTTTATAATAACACCCGCTCTTTTGTATAAATTCTATATTAAAATGTAAAATCCTTCTTAAAGAACATATAATAAATTAGAAATAAAAATAAATATCTTTAAATATTATCATTAAAGCAATAATCTGTTATACTTTTAATATAAAGGCAGGTGAATATATTTGAAAAAATATTTTAAAGTTGATAAATGGAATATAATTGAGGATGGTTTTGACAAAAAATATAATCGAACAGCCGAAAGTATTATGAGTCTTGCCAATGGTCATATGGGGATTCGTGGTAATTTTGCAGAAAAATACAGTGGTGACAGCCTGCAGGGAACATATATTGCCGGTATCTATTATCCTGATAAAACTGTTGTCGGATGGTGGAAAAATGGATATCCTGAATATTTTGCTAAAATAGCCAATGCGGCTAATTTTATTGGTATAGATGTACAGATAAATAATCTTCAGGTTGATTTAAACAGATGTAACTTTACAGATTTCAGCAGAACTCTAAATATGAAGGACGCATTTTTAAAAAGAAAATTTACATTAATACTGCCTGACAGCAGCAGAGTAAAGATAATGGAAAAAAGATTTCTACATCAAATAGAAAAAGAGCTTGCTGCTGTTTCCTATCAAATTAAATCACTTGATAAAAAAATAAATATTAAGCTGACACCATATTTAGATGGTAATGTAAAAAATGAGGATGCCAATTATGGAGATTTTTTTTGGAATAACATTGAACAAAAAAGCAAAAAAAACACTGCTTATTTAAGTATGGAGACAAAAAAAACATCTTTTCTTGTTTCTGCTGCTATGAACTGGGAAATTAATTCAGAAATCAATTCTTCTAAAATTATTGAAAAAGAAAATTTTACAGGAAATACAATAACTCTAACTGCTGAGAAAGATGAAAAAATAATATTAAATAAATATATTGCTGTCTGTACAAGCCGTGATTATAATAAGAACAAAGTTAGAGAAAATGCAGTAAAATTAGCTGCAGAAGCTGTTCAAAAAGGTTATGCCGACCTTTTTGCAGAACATAAAAAAAGCTGGGCTGAAATATGGCAGGAAAGTGATATCGAAATTGAAGGAGATCCAGAAGCACAGCAGGGTATTAGATTTAATATTTTTCAGTTAAATCAAACATATACAGGTCATGATCCCCGCTTAAATATTGGCCCAAAAGGGTTTACCGGAGAAAAATACGGCGGTTTAACCTACTGGGATACTGAAGCATACTGTCTGCCGTTCTACCTTGCTACCCACAACAGCAGTGTTGGCAGAAACCTTCTCCTTTACCGCTATAATCACCTGGATAAGGCTGTAGAAAATGCTAATAAACTGGGACTTAATGGAGCACTTTATCCGATGGTAACAATTAATGGTGAGGAATGCCATAACGAATGGGAGATTACATTTGAAGAAATTCACCGCAACGGTGCTGTTGCACATGCTGTAAAAGATTATATAAATTATACAGGTGACAAAAAATATTTAAAAGATTTTGGATTTCCTGTACTGACAGAGATATCAAGATTCTGGGCAGATAGGGTAACATATAATCCAGGAAAAGATAAATATATGATTCTTGGTGTAACCGGTCCAAATGAATATGAAAACAATATAAATAATAATTGGTATACAAACAAAATAGCTGTCTGGACCTTAAAATATACTATTAAAACTAAAAATTTTATAAAAAAAGAATTTCCTAAAAAATACAATCAATGGCGAGATAGTCTGGATCTTACAAAAAGTGAGTTTGATCACTGGAAAGATATTATAAATAAAATGTATTATCCCTATCTTGAAGATTACAATATATATTCTCAGCAGGATGGATATCTGGATAAAGAACAAAAAACCAGAGAAGATCTAAAAGATGAAGATATCCCACTACATAAAAATTGGTCCTGGGACAGAATTCTGCGCTCATCTTATATTAAACAGGCAGATGTTCTTCAGGGTATATATTATTTTAAAGAAGAATTTGATAAAGAAAGTATTAAAAATCATTTTGAATTTTATGAGCCAAGAACTGTTCACGAATCTTCCCTTTCTGCCTGTATATATTCTATTATTGCATCAGAAATAGGAAAGCAGAAAAAAGCCTATCAGCTTTACCTCAGAACTTCCAGACTGGATCTGGATAACTACAATTATGATACTGATGAAGGTCTTCACATAACCAGCATGGCCGGCACCTGGATGTCAGTTGTTAAAGGTTTTGCAGGTTTTGAAGCAAAAAATAATAAGATACATTTTAGACCATTTCTGCCAGAAAAATGGCATTCTTATAATTTCAAAATTATATTTAGAAATCGAAGAATTAAGGTTCATATTGGAAAAGAAAAAATAAAGTTTACACTTGAAAAAGGAAAGGCTTTAAAAATATCTGTTTATGGACAGGACCTTCTGCTGGAACAAAACAGGAGTGCTATCCTAAAAAACAGGTGATTTTTTCAGAAAATACAGCAGCTTAAATGAATTTTTTTCGGTTGTTTTAGACAACTTAAATATTCTAATATTTACAGCTTTTCACAGCTATAATTACCAATGATCTAAAAATATCATAATAAATTATTAAAAGGTTAATTCTTTCTGTCAGTATACAGAATATCGGCAGAAGAATTAACCTTTTTTATTTAAATTTTTTTTAATAGGGGCAAAAAATCAGTCTCATCTATTAAAATTTCAACAAATTTCTCAAGATATTCTCTATCTATTTCATTAAATCGTCCTGTTACAGGACTGTCTATATCAAGAACAGCTAT
>CAZLIW010000102.1:0-6967 GCA_964559325.1 uncultured Halanaerobium sp.
CGACAATAATAATTTTATCCTGATTTAATTCTTTTAAAATGCGGCTGGTATCTATTTCTTTTATCATTGCTCTATTGTGTTTTTCATCTGTTTTAATTTCAATCTGGCTTCCAGTTAATGAAATTGCAGGACAGCCGAGAGCGTGGACAGCCATTGTAAGCAGTGCTATTGAAACCTGTTCTCCTGTTGTAAGCAACATATCAACTTCACGCGGGTCAGGATCACTGCTGATTTCATTCATTAGACCTATTAAATGATCTGTTGTATTTCCCATTGCTGAAACAACTACAATCATCTGATTGTCCGATCTGTAATTGCTTACAATTTTTTTTGCAACTTTTTTAATTAGGTCTGTATTTGCTACTGAACTTCCTCCATATTTTTGTACTATAAGAGACAATCAAAACACCTTCCTTAAAAAAATTCATTTTCTATAAACTATTTTTTGAATAAGTTGATAATATACCAGTTTTTTTTATAATAGTCTGGTATGTATAATTCATTATTCTTTTAGTGGTATTATGTTATTTACAGTTAATACACCATTAATATTTTCAATATCTTCCATAAATATTTCAATTTTTCGGATAGAAATTTTTCTGGTCAAAATTATCAGAGGAAGTAGAGGTGTATCTGAGCTTCCATCTTCAAGAATTATATCAGCAAGATTGTTTTCATCAAAGATGTTTTTAATGTTTTCAATTACACTATCATTTTTTTCAATCTGAAGTCTAATATAAAAAGACTGTTTAAAATCAGGTTTTCGATCAATATTTATTTCATTAAATTTTTTGTTTCGACTTTTTCTGTAATCACCATATAAAAAAAGTGAAGCTTTTATCAAATCAAAAATTACTGCATTTCCAGTTGGAAATTTACCTGCACCAGGTCCTTTTAAAAAAAGATGATTGAGGTTTTCTGATTTGATTTCTAAAGAGTTATCTGCACCATTTACAGAAGCGAAATCATCTTCTTTTTTGATAAGAAAAGGACTAACAGAAATCCTTAAGCCACTGTCTTTATTTACAGCAGATGCAATCAATTTTATTTTATATCCCAGTTCTTCTGCATACATAATATCATAACTTGTAATACCTTTAATACCCTTACAGTAAATATCTTTTGGATTAACAGTACAGGAAAAGGCCAGATTGGCCAGAATAACTATTTTGTAAAGAGCATCCAATCCTTCCAGATCAGAACTCGGATCCTGTTCTGCATACCCCAGTTCCTGAGCTTTTTTGATGGTTTCTGGCATGCTTACAGTTTCTTTTTCCATAACAGATAATATGTAATTTGTAGTTCCATTTAAAATACCGTGCAGTTCATTTATTTTATCTCCTGTAAGATAATCTTCTATAGTATTGATGGCAGGTATTCCTCCGGCAGTACTGGCCTCGAAAAAAATATGTGTTTTATTTTTTTCAGCCAGTTTAATTAATTCATTAAAATGATTTGCTACCAGCAGCTTATTAGCTGTTATCACAATTTTTTCTGCCGCTAATGATCTTTTAATATATTCTAAAGCAGGTGTTTCCCCACCAATTAATTCGATAATTATATCTATATTTTCATCAGATATGATTTCTTCAAAACTGTCGGTTAAAATTATATTAGGAGAAATCTGCTCCCTATTTTTGTTCAGATCATTTACCAAGATATATTTTATAGATACATTATCATTAATCTTTTTTTCTATTTTTTCTTTTTCTCTTTTTAAAATTTCATAAAAACCGCTTCCAACTGTACCAAAACCGAGCAGAGCAATGTTAATCACTATTAATTACCTCCTTTTTTATTAATAATCAGCTATAAGATTTTCGACAATTTCATACAGGTTAATATTATATCCTTTTAATACATATTTTGTTGCTGAAACATTATGATCCCAAAATGTTGAAATCATACTATCTGCAATACGTTTTTCATTTGAATCTGTAATAGCAATAATTGTAGGACCGGCCCCACTTAAGGATGCCCCCAAAGCTCCTTCTTTTTTGGCAGATTTAATTACATTTTCAAAACCAGGAATTAATTTTGATCTAAATGGCTGATGCAGTTTATCTTCCATTGCTTTTGCCAGCAGAGAATAATTTTTTTCTAAAAATGCAGTAATAAGGAGGCTTATCCTGCCCAGATTAAAAATAGCAGAAGAATAATCCAATCTGTCAGGTAATATTTTTCTTGTTTCTGAAGTTTTTAATTCAAAATCAGGTATAATCACTATAAATTTCAATTCTTCAGGTATATTTATTTTATGATAAGAAAATCTATCTCCATTTTTATAATTTATATTTAGACCACCCAAAATGGCAGGTATTACATTATCAGGATGGCCTTCAATATCTACAGCCAGCCCGACGAACTCTTTTTTTGAAATTAATGTCTTTGAATTCCAGGCAGCAGAAAAAAGACCTCCTACAATTGCTGAAGCACTGCTTCCCATCCCCCTTGCCAGTGGTGAATTCATTTTTTCTGTAATATCTATTCCTTCTATTTTTTTGTTTATGTATTCATAGTATTTTAAATAAGATTTTAAAATAAGGTTATCAGAATCATCAAAGTTTATATTATTATTTTCAGAAATAATCGAAATATTTATTTTTTCATCAGTTCTGCTTCTGACTTCAAATTTATTGAATAAATTTAAAGCAAGTCCTAAAGTATCAAATCCAGGTCCCAAATTAGCTGAAGTTGCAGGAACATTAAAGTCTATCATAGTATTTTCCTTTCAAATAAATTTATTTTTACAAAGTTTATTAAAGTTTAATTTGATGACAATTAATTATTACTATAATATCTATAATTAATCTTTATGTCAACCTGATATACAGCAGTAATTTCCCGAATTTTTATATTACGCTGTCAAAAAGATAAATGTAGCATATTAAATTTTATATGAATCTAAAACTTTTTTTATGACAGAATCTCCTTTTTGTAGTTCTAAAATAATTTTAAAAATCCTTTGATATATACTGGCGGCTCTCATTTTACAGCTTAAAAATTTTTTGGAGAAATATCTATATATAAATCCAATTATATATATATTCCAAAAAATAAAAACAGAGGAATAAATCCTCTGCTTTTATCAGCTTTATTGTTTTAATAATTGACTATTGCCGGGACAAGGCCATGAGGTGTAATGATAGATTTTGAGTTCTGTTACTCTGTATTAACCTCTAAATATGATAAAAAGCTTTTGTTTATCCATATTTTATTTATTTCTATTTTAAACTGATCTTTATAATTTCTAAAATAATTTACAATAGTTTCTGCATTTTCCGGCAGTGCATAGGAAATAAGTGCATACCCCTTATTTTCTACTCTGACTTCATTAACCGGTACATATCCAGGCAGTTTAACTTCTGAAGTAAATAAAGGAACAAACCAGGAATCCTTTATTAGACCGGGTTGTCCACTTTTTTCTTTTTGAGCATATTCAGCGATAAGAGAAGAGAATTCAATCATTTCTTCTCTGCTATTAAATTCGATTAGAAGATCATATTCATCTGCATGAACAACAGTTTTGGATTCATTTATTGGTGTGTGATTGACATCAGAAGCAGGTCTGCCCCATTCATCAATTAGATGAATATAAGACGATGTTCTTGATTCTACTGCGATTCTTGCGCTGTAATTTTCTCTCCTTAAAAGTGAAAGCATCTGTCTGAGATGTGATATTGAAGCATGTCCATATCTTATTGTTTTACTGAAGTCCATTAATGGTCTTTCAACAGAATTTTTAATAGTATATCCTGTAAAGATACCGCCTGGGATATTTATTAAGCCATAATTACCAAGTGTAAAAAGTTCTTCTGCTTCTGTTTTTAAAAGATTCTGGCTGTAAAAATCGTTAATACTGTCTTCCACCAGAGCATATATTTGTGGATTGTCCAAATTTCCAAGTGTCTGATTGTGTATATTGGCTCTGTTGAGGGCAGTGATGAGTCCACGCAGTGCATTGAGCATATTTACCTGTTCATCTAATTCAACTTCACTATCAACATCAGAAAATAAGTCTAAAATTTCTGCTGCTTTCCAGTAGTTGAGATCAGTTGAATGATCATATGTTTCTGCAAACTCTTTTTGATCAAGGGCAGCAACTAGATAAGCAGCCATTTCTTTATATTCCAGTGATGTATTTTTATCACTTAAAAGATCATCAAATTCTAAGTCTTTATCAAAAGTTTTAATAATCCACTTCTGATAAGTAGTTTCCTCAATAATATCTTCTTCATAAAATAAGGCTTCACTTATAAGATTGAGATCATCAGCCAGTCTAATTCTATTTTGGTCATCAGGTGACAGCTGAGCAGATAAATTGGCCGGAATTAGAAGTGATAACAGCAGAAACAAAATTGAAAATTTGATAATATTTCTCATAAAAACCTCCTTTTAATTTTGAACAGTTAATTTAAATTAATTTAAAACTGTTTTTAAAATTAAGGCTAAATCTTTATTAATTAAAACTGAAGAATTATTTTAAGAGGGCCTTTTTCTTTAGCATATTGAAAGGCTTTCAAAGCATTATCAAAATCAAATGTTTTTTCAACCAATTTATGTAACTTTAAATCGTGTCGGGAAAGAAGCCTAATGGCTGCTGTAAAAGGTCCACATCTGGAACCTATAATTGACAACTCATTTACTGCAATCTTGTTGAGGTCAAGAGAAGTCTTGTCAGCAACAGTAGTTTTTAAAACAACTTTCCCTTCCGGTTTAACTGTTTTTAAAGCATCCTGAATCCCGCTTTTACTGCCGGTTGTGTCGATTACAATGTCATATTTTTCTGTATTTTCATTTAATAAAAATGTGGGAATATCATATTCAGCAGCTACAGCAAGTTTTTGTTTATGTTTACCTGTGATACTAATATTATAGCCGAGATTGTGCATAGAAACGGCTGTAAGGAGGCCAAGTTTGCCGTCACCTAAAACCATTATACTGTCTGTTAGTTTAATGTGGATTTTTTCTGGGATTTCCAAAACAGCTGCCAGTGGTTCAATAAAAACAGCTTCCAGATCACTCACTTTATTAGGAATAACATGCAAATTTTCGCGTTTTATTGTCATATATTCTACAAATGCCCCATCTTTATCTATCATTCCCATAACTTTTCTGTTAATACAATGATTTTTCTTTCCAGCCTTGCATAAATAACATTTATTACAGGGGATATTAATTTCTGCTGTTACTCTTTTATCTGTAAACCTACCTGAAGAATCTTTTTCTACAGTGCCCACAAATTCGTGTCCAGGTATCCCAATAAAATTTTTATAGCCAGCCTGTATTTCTAAGTCTGTTCCACAGATGCCTGCCATTTTAACTTTTATTAGGACTTCATCTTTTTTGGGATGTGGAATTTTTCTGTCTACAAACTCAAGGCTTTCCCCATTGTAAAAAAGTGCATTAATAGTTATCTCCCCCTGTTATTATTTTTTAAATAAAGAATTAATATTTTCTTTAAATGGTTTTTCGGCTATACCTTTTTCTGTAATTATACCACTAATATTTTCTGCAGGTGTAACATCAAAAGCAGGGTTATAAATATCAATTCCCTCTGGTGCAATTTGAATATCACCAATATGGGTTATTTCTCTATCAGATCTTTCTTCTATTTCTATTTCATCGCCACTGCTGATGTTTCTGTCAATTGTGGAAAGTGGAGCAACAATATAAAAAGGAACATCAAACTTATTTGCAATCTCAGAAAGCATATAGGTTCCAATTTTATTTGCACTGTCTCCATTAGCAGCTACTCTATCTGCACCAGTTAAAATAAGATCAATTTTCCCATCCCGAATTAGAGTTGCAGCAACACTATCAGCTATTAATGTAGATGGAATACCCTCCTCTACAAGTTCAAAAGCTGTCAGCCTTGCCCCCTGCAGACGCGGTCTTGTCTCATCTGCAAAAACTTCAATATTTTTGCCGCTAAAATGTGCTTCTCTGATAACTCCAAGGGCTGTACCATAGTCAACAGTAGCCAGTGCACCTGTGTTGCAGTGAGTTAAAATAACAGCACTTTCTGGAACAATTTTGTTTCCAACTTTAGCCATTTGTTTATTTATTTTAATATCTTCTTCAGCAATTTGACAGGCTTTTTGATAAAGAAATTCTACAATATCTTCAACATTTTTGTCATCATTTTCTTCTGTTAACTGATGCATAATATTTACAGCCCAGCTTAAATTTACAGCAGTTGGTCTTGCATCAATAAGAATGTCTGCTGCTTTTTTTAATTCTTTTTTGAAATTATTTTTTTCTAAATGAGAAAATTCTTCAGCAGCAAGATAATATCCATAAGCACCAACTGCACCTATAGCAGGAGCTCCTCTTACTACCATGTCAGAAATAGCAAATTCTACATCTTTATAATTACTGCATTCAAAAAAATCAACTTCTGTTGGCAGTTTTCTCTGATCTAATAAAATTAATTTATTTTCTTTAAATTCAATAGTTTTATATTTCATAATTCCACCTCTTTCAGTATTTTTTTAGTATTTTTTTTATTGTAATTCAATTATATGTAATTTAAAAAATCATGTCAACTAAAGAAAGGAGTTTACTCACCAATGTATTTATCATTTTATAACAGATAATTATGGGAGAAACTCCTCAGAAGTTAAAAATTATTTATTTTTATAGCCAGTATGACCAAACCCACCTTCACCCCTTTTTGTACTGGAGAGGTCATCAACTTCATCCCAGTCAATATCAAAAGTGCGGTGAATAATAAGCTGTGCTATCCGATCATTAAAATTAATTTTAAAATCTTTTTTTCCGTGATTGATAAGTATAATACCAATTTCTCCCCGGTAACCAGGGTCAATAACTCCATCCGCATTTAAAACAGTTATACCATGTTTGAGAGCCAAACCGCTTCTTGGATAAACAAAAGCTCCATATCCTGGGGGTACAGCTATTTTTATACCGGGTTTTACTATTTTATATTCACCTGAAGCAATAA
>CAZLIW010000103.1:0-6895 GCA_964559325.1 uncultured Halanaerobium sp.
CTTTTAAAATATTTTTGTCTTCTAATTCTACTAAAATTTTAAAAATACCAAGTTCATCATAATGATATATCCCATTTTCTTTATAAACTTTTTTTCCAATTTTAATAGCACGATAACCCTCCTGATAACTGCATCTCAATCCTTCTATATTTTTATGAAAATTACCTATTCCAATTGATATAATAATCTGGGGTATTCTTTCTAAAATCTTTTTCCTTATTTTTTGGGCAAATTTTAAACTGTCTTTTTTCCGGTCTTCTCTGCTTTTAAGATCCTGACAGTTATAAAATATAATCAATGAGTCACTTTTATTAATTAAGATTGTTTCTTTATTATCCATTAGTAATTCCCATCTTACCAGTTCTTTAATATTATCTTTTACTTCCTGAATATGCTCTTCATCCTGATAATCAAGATTAAGATAATAACTTTCTAAATCATGGATATCTATTACAACTGCAAGATAATCTTTTTTAAAATCCCACCCCAAATAATTGGCTCTTTTAATTATACTCTTTTCTGAAGAATAATTGCCCTGTATAAGATCAGTTAAAAGCTCCGTTTTCAATCTTTTTTCTGTTTCTGTCTGTTCTTTTTCTTTTAACATTTCTAAAGCTATAACAGTTGCAGCATGCTCAACTGCTCGATAATCAATCTGTTCTATTTTTTTATCAGAGGTTTCAAAAATAGATACATAACCAAGTATGTTTCCCGAAACAATTATGGGAGCCATTAAGCGAGAGAATTTATTAGTTTCCAGAACTTTAACTACTTTGTTATTATCTAGTTTATTTTTAATTTTACTTTTAGGGATATGAAGACAGTTTTTTATTATTTTTTCTTCTTCCAAATCACCAACAAGAGCCAGTATTTCTTGATTTTCATCCTGTATTAAAACCGGCCTTGGAATCAATTTATAAAGCGTTTGAGCTATATGATCAATCCCTCCTCCTCTTAATACTACATTTGTTAACTCCTTATGAATTTTCTCTGATCTTTTAAGTAAATAGGCATCTTTTTCTAAAACTTCTCCTATAAGAGGAAGCAGTATATCTACATAGGATATATCACTGGGAAGTTCAATAATTGGAAAATCCAATCTTTCACCAGCTTCCATTATAACTTCAGGTATATTCTTAAAGTATCTTCCTTTTTTTATGCATAAGGCCGCACCTTGTCTATCATCTAAATAATTTACGATCTTTTTCTGGGCCTGATAGTTATCCTTAATTGAATAACCTGTTGTTAAAAATAATCCTCCTTCTTTTATCCAGCCTTCAATATCGGGAACTTCAATAATATCTACATATTTAATTTCTCTTTCTATACCTTTTTTGCCGGCCACTATTTGGGCATTTCTCATAAATTTAAAATCAAGTATATCTTCAACTTTCATTGTTATAAAATACCTCCTTTATAAAATAAACCTATAAAATCAAATTTCTGATTTTATAGGTCCAGATTTTACAAATATTTTTTTATCATTGAAAATAATTCATTTTTCTTCAGTGGTTTTCCAAGATGATCATCACAACCTGCATTTAACGCCATTTTTATTTCTTTATCTAGAACATAAGCTGTTAATGCAACTATCGGTGTTTGTTCTATATTATTATCTTTTTCCCAGCTTCTTATTTTTTCAACAGCCTGATAACCATTCATAACAGGCATCTGGATATCCATCAGAACAATGTCAAAATTATCTTCTTTATATTTTTCAAAAGCTTCCAGACCATTTTCGGCTATCACAACTTCAAAATCACCTTTTTTTAGATAAGCATTAATTAAAAGTCTGTTATCTTCATTATCTTCAGCTATCAATATTCTGACAGATTTTTCTTCATTTTCTTTTTTAGCTGTTCTATTATTAACATCATTATTTTTGGCGTTAGATGAGTCATCTCTGTCTACCACAATTCCTGAAGATATATTTTCTGCTGAAATAAATTTATCTACTGCATTTTTCATTGCAGAAAAGAGAGTTTTTCTCCTGACCGGCTTCATAATAAAATCATCAATATACTGATAATAGCTTTTTCTTTCTATTTTATTTTCAAAATCAGATGATATCATTATAATTGCAGTATTTTTTAGTCTTTTTTTTCTGTATAGTTCTTCTGCTACTTCTAACCCACTTTTAACTGGCATAAAATCATCTAATAAAATAATATCGAAGCTTTCTTCTTTTTTTAATTTATCATCAACAAGTGAAAGAGCCTCTGCTCCATTTTTAGCTTTGCTGATTTTAAATCTTTTACTGGAAAGCATTTCTTCTAGAATAAATAAATTTGTTAAATTATCATCTACAGCCAGTATATCTAATTCTTCTCTGGAATTATTAATCTCTTTAAAAGCTGTTTTTTGTTCTCTATTTTCACCCAGTAAAAATTTAGCAGTAAAGAAAAATATACTTCCCTGTCCTGTCTCACTTTCCAGATCAATATTTCCATCCATTAATTCAACCAGTTTTTTAGAAATTGACAATCCCAGTCCTGTCCCACCATATTTGCGGGTGCTGGAGGAATCTGCCTGTGTAAATGTAGAAAATATATCTTTTTGCTTATCTGCTGGAATTCCTATCCCGGTATCCTGAATCGAAAATAGAAGTTCAACTTTCTTTTTTTCTTCCTCTTCCATTATTCTAATAACTTCTACATTAACAATAATTTCTCCCTCTTCGGTAAATTTAATTGCATTGCCTATTAAATTAATTAAAATCTGCCTCAACCGCGCAGAATCACCTATAATACATTCCGGCACATCTGGTGATATCCTAATTGGAAATTCAAGCCCTTTTTTATAAGCTCTAATTGCCAGGAGTTCTGCTACTTTTTCTACTGTTTCTATAAGGTTAAATTTTTCTTTCTCTAAATCTATTTTCCCGGCCTCAATTTTGGAAAGATCCAGGATATCATTAATCAAAGTCAACAGATTTTCTCCAGCATTTCTAAAAACATTAACATATTCTCGCTGCTGTTTGTTAAGTTTAGTCTCTGAAAGAAGTTCAGCCATACCAATAATGGAATTCATGGGAGTACGTATTTCGTGGCTCATATTGGCAAGAAATTCTGATTTTGCTTTTGAAGCCTGTCTGGCATCATTTCTGGCCTGTTTTAATTCTATATTTTTTATTTCCAGCTCACGTGAATAACTTTCTAATTTATCAAGCGCCCTCTTCTTTTCACTTATATCTGTATGCATAGAATGTATTAAGTTTCTGCCATCAATATTTAAAAGACGTGATTTTACAATAACATCAATTACACTTCCATCTTTTCTTTTATGTTTTGTCTCAAATTTCTCCTGATTTCCCTGCATAATATTCTCTATCTTTTCTTTTATATCTTCTTCTGATAAACCAATATCATAATCATCAACAGAAAGTTCAGCAAATTCTTCTCTGCTGTAAGCAAGCATTTCACAGACTGTGTCATTATATTCAACAGCTTTTCTGGTTTTAGGGTCAACCAGAACTACACCAAATAATGATTCATCAAATAGAGTTTTATAACGTTTTTCAAACTTTTTCCGCTCTGTTATATCATAATTAACTCCGATAACCTGTTCAACTCTATTTTCTTTATTTTCAACCGGTTTACCAAATGCCTTAATAAATTTCATATTACCTTCTTGGGTCAAAATACGGAATTCAGTATCAAAGATAGTTTTTGTCCTTACTGCATAGTCAAATTTTTCAACTGTGTCTTCTTTATCTTCATAATAAATAGCATCTACCCATGTTTCATAAGTTTTTTCCACATTATCATCAAAACCATAAAGATTATTCATTTCTGCATCCCAGATCAAATTGCTATTTTGAATATTTAACTTCCAGACACCTATTCCAGCTGCACCTGTAGCAAGTTTGTAACGTCTATTTAATTCTTCCTTTTCTTCTTCTAATTTTTTTCTTCTGGTTATATCCCTGCTGCTGCCTATAATATGAGTAACCGTTCCGTCTTCAATTACCGGACTTAATCTGGTTGCCCAAACCTTTTTCCCTGCTGGAAGATCTAATACTTCTTCATATGTTATTGTATCTTTTTTATTTAAACATCGTCTATATTTGGCTACTATTTCTTCGCCAGCTTCAATGCCGAGTATATCCTGAGGTGTTTTTCCCCTTATATCTTCTGTTTTGAGTCCAGTTAATTTTTCATGGGTGGGATTGAGTTTGAGAAAACGAAAATTTTTGTTTTCATCAACTTCAAAAATAAATAACGCATCCTGAGTATTATTAAATATAATTTCATATTCCTGTTTTAAATTTGTATTCTCCAAAAAAACCTCCCCCCTTATTTTTCAATATATTCTATTTTGACGTCATTTAAGTATTTTTCTAAATCATCTACTAATTTTTCAATTTTAGTTATTTTTTGATTTCCAGCAGCAGTTTCTATTTCTCTACCTATTTCTGTAATATAATCAAATCCATATCCTCCACCAGATCCCTTCATACTATGACCTATTACTCTAATTTTATCAAAATCTTTTTCAGATATTAATTTTTTAATTTTTACAGTATCTTCTTCACGGTTTTCTAGATATCCGGGTATGAGGATTTCCAGGTCCTGATCAATATATACTTTATTATCCTCCATTTATCTTCCTCCCTAATATGTTATTCTAAATTATAGAAACCAATCAAAGTAAATAATTTTTACTTTTTCTTACCTGATCTCTTCCACTTTCTTTTGCTCTATAGAGGGCTTTATCAGCTTCTTCTACCAGATGATGAATATTATCATTCTCTGGGATTTCGGTATGAATTCCCAAACTTAAAGTTACATACTTTGATATATCTGAACTTTTGTGTTCTATTTTTAATGACTTTACTTTCTTTCTTATTTCTTCTGCAATTTTTGCTGCTCCTTCTCTATCTGTATCTGGAAGAATAACTGCAAATTCTTCTCCTCCATATCTGGCGGCAAGATCTGCAGGCCTTCTAGCAAAACTTTCAATAACATCTGCCACTTTTTTTAAACATTCATCTCCTGCCTGATGGCCATAACTATCATTATATTTTTTAAAATTATCTATATCTGCCATTATTAAAGAAATTTTATTCTGATTACGTCTGGCACGCTGGAATTCTTTTTTTAGAGT
Organism: uncultured Halanaerobium sp.; assembly: GCA_964559325.1. Classification (GTDB taxonomy): domain Bacteria; phylum Bacillota; class Halanaerobiia; order Halanaerobiales; family Halanaerobiaceae; genus QPJE01. The sequence goes on from CAZLIW010000103.1 coordinate 5,107, forward strand.
CTGGTCAAAAAGCCTTCTGTTGGCCAGAGATGTGAGCCCATCAAGTGAGGCCATCTTTTCTAACTGCTTATTTACTTTTTTTAGTTTATTGGAGAGTTCGGTTAGTTCTTTTTCTCGTTTTTTTCTTTTTTTCATTTCTTCTCTTAGTTTTAAAACAGATGAAGTTCTGGCCAGAAATTCAATTTTGCTAACCGGTTTTCTTATATAATCTGTTGCACCTAGCTCAAAAGCATTTTTTAAGCAGAGATCACTTCCATATGCAGTAATCATTATCACTGGAATATCCTCATATCTTTGATCATTTTTGATCTTTTCCAATAATTGAATTCCACTCTGATCATTTAGCTGAATATCCAGCAGTATTAAATCCACTTCACTTTTTTCTCCTTTTTTATCAAGCCTTAAAAAATCAATACATTCTGCTGCTGATTCTTTTAAAAATATATTGTTGTAATCCATATTTTTTAGATAATTTTTTAGCAGCAATCTCATATCTCTGTCATCATCAACTATTAATATACTTATTTCTATCACTCCAATGAATTTAAATTTAATCTGATTTTTCCTGAGAAAAGCTTTTTCTCTTTTGCTGGCCCCAGCCCTGTTTTTTGAAGAACAGATCTAGAATTCCCTGCAGCCTCCACAAAGTATGCAGCTGTTTATACCCAAAATTCTCCAGTATAGAATATAAAATTATATTTAATTTTTCACTTAAATTTTCATATTTCCTGAAGGTCATCTCCTCAAAAAATATAGAAATAATGGATAAAAGAACACCAAGTAATACTGCAGTAATAAAAAACAGTATAGCGACTTCGTTAATCCCTTTATTAATAATTATAGTTAAGAATAAAGAAGTATAACCTATTATTTCAACAACTGGACCTAAAAATTCCACAAAGAAATAAAAGGGATATGTCAGCATTCCCATCAATCCATAATTTTTATTTAAGAACATTTCCTTATTCATCAAAAGACTCTGGCCTAATCCTCTCTGCCAGCGCCTTCTCTGTTTAGAAAGTGTTTTTAAATCTTCTGGAACCTGTGTCCAGCAAACAGGATCAGGAAAAAATACTATTCTGTAATCTCTATTTTTCTTTCTCATTTTCCTATTTAATTTAAGAACAAGCTCCATATCTTCTCCGACTGTTTCAGTGCTATAACCCCCTGCATAGATGACATGTTTTCTTCTAAATACTCCAAATGCACCTGAGATTATAAGTAAGCTGTCCAGGGCTGCCCAGCCAACTCTCCCAAACAAAAATGCCCTGAGATATTCTACAACCTGAAACTTAACTATAGAACTTTTAGAAAGCCTAACTTTTTTTATCTTTCCACTATCTATTTCACAACTATTTGCTACTCTAATTGTACCACCTGCTGCAACAACCTTCCAATCCCTGGCAAATGGTTCAACTATCTTTAATAATGCCTTATCATCAATTAAAGAATCAGCATCAATATTACATACTAATGGAAATTGGGCAATATTCACTCCTGCATTTAAAGCATCAGCCTTACCACCATTTTCTTTTTCAACTACAGCAAGGTTTGGATAATCTAAGGAATCATATATACTGATTATCTTTTCCGTCTCTATAGAGTCCTCATAACTTCTACTTGATTTTATTAGATTAAACTCTTCTTTTATTTTATTTAAAGTAAAATCAGATGAACCGTCATCTACAACTACAACTTCGAATTCTGGATATCTTAAAGATAATATTGACTTTATATTATCAACGATTGTACTTTCTTCATTATATGCTGGTATGATTATTGAAACAGG
>CAZLIW010000104.1:0-6870 GCA_964559325.1 uncultured Halanaerobium sp.
GGTGTTGGAATAAAAAGTTCTCTACCTAAATTTATGGCATAACGATCACTCATACCTGCAATATAATCAATTACTGCCTGTTCATAATCATCCTCTTCCTTTAAAAATTCATTCGGAACTGCCAGCTTATTATTAATAAAATACTCATATAGATTCTTTATGAGCCTTATTGCTTTTCCTTCTTCACTTTTGCCAACAGAACCAATATAAACATTATCGAAAAGAAAATTGCGGAGCATTTCTGTTGATTTTTTTACAGCTTCAGACCTGCTGATAATATTTTTCCCCTGGCTTTCATTAATCAAATCTCTTACCATTGTATCTATTCTTTGAGAATGGCTTTTTCCAAGCAGGCAAACTGCTTCATCAGGTAGATCTTCTAATTTAATTATTTTAGCTCGCAGAGCATCATCTATATCATGATTTATATAGGCTATTCTATCAGCTATACGTACTATCTGACCTTCCAGTGTAGAAGGAAGTTCTGTTCCTGTGTGATTTACAATACCATCCCTCACTTCCCAGCTTAAGTTTAAACCCTTTTTCCCGCTGCTCCTTTTTTCAAGTTTATCAACAACTCTTAAGCTGTGCCTGTTGTGGCAAAAATTCCTACCTGATACCTCTGATAAAGCTTCTTCCCCGGCATGGCCAAAAGGAGTATGTCCAAGATCATGGCCTAATGCTATTGCCTCTGTTAAATCCTCATTTAATCTAATTGCTCTGGCGGCAGTTCTTGCGATCTGGGAAACTTCCAGGGTGTGGGTGAGTCTTGTTCTGTAGTGATCTCCTTCTGGAGCTATAAAAACCTGTGTTTTATGCTTCAATCTTCTAAATGCCTTAGAATGTATAATCCTATCCCTATCACGCTGAAACGCAGTTCTTATATCACATTCTTTTTCCAAATTTTCCCGACCCTGGCTTTCCATACTCAAAACTGCAAAAGAAGACAGAATCTTTTTTTCTCTTTTTTCCTGTTCTATTCTAGTAAACATAACTCCTCCTTTTAAGTTACATATGCAAGCACTTCAGAAGCAGTTTCTTCTATTGTTTTATCAGTGACATCAATTATTGGGCACCCTATTTTTTCCATTAAAGAATCAGCATAAGCTATCTCTTCATTAATTCTCTCACCTGCAGCATAAGATGCATCATTACCCAGCCCCATTTTCTTCAGTCTTTCTATACGTATATCATTTAACAGCAGTGGATCAATAGTAAGACCAATAACTTTCCTGTCTTTATTTTCCAGTATGCTCTGCTGAACAGTCACTTCAGGTACAAGAGGTACATTTGCTGTTTTATATCCTAAATACGATAAATAAATTGAAAGAGGGGTTTTAGATGTACGGGAAATGCCAACAAGAACAATATCGGCTTCATCTATTCCCTGCTGATCATTCAAGTCATCAAATTTAAGAGTAAATTCCATTGCTTCTATTCTCTTAAAATAATCCTGATCTATATTATATTTTATTCCGGGTATTTCACCAGGCTTTTTATTTAATTTTGATGATAATTTGTCCAGTATAGGTCCCAATAAATCAATATAATCCAGCTTATATTTATCTGCAAGTTCAATTAAATTTGACCTCATTTTATCTTTTGCGAGAGTAAATACTATAACCGCGGAATTATCTGCCGCTTTTTCTGCAATTTTTTCTAATTGTTTTGGTGTTCTAACATGGGGAAATGTAGTTTTGTCAATTTCAGTATCTTTAAACTGTACAGCAGCTGAATTAATAATTGCCTTAGCTGTATCACCAAGCGAATCAGAGATAATATAAACACTGGTTTTTTTATTATTCATTTTCTCACCCCATATCCAAATCCTTTAATCATCAAGGGCTATCTCATCAATATCCATTACAGATTCCATTAAATCTGCTATTTTTTTCAGCAGTGACAGCCTGTTATTTTTGATTTTATCATCTTCAACCATTACCATCACATTATCCAGAAATTCATCTATTACTTCCTTTAATTTAACTATTGTATGAAAACCATTTAAGTAGTTACTGCTATTAAAATCATATTTAATTTCTTTTTCTTTCTCTCTGTATGAATTATAAAGTTTAATTTCTTCTTTTTCTTTTAGTAATTTTTCATTGATATTAAGTTCTTTTTCTAATTTAGAAGAAATATTTTTAGCCCTTACCAGGCCTCTTATCAAATCTGTAAAAAGATCTGGATTTTCATTTCTGAACTCCATTAGTGCTTCTGCCCTTTTGTATAAATCAACAAAATTATTATCACGAACATTTATTACAGCATTGACAATATCATATCTAATATTTTGTTCTGAAAGATAGTTTTCCAACCTCTGTTTAATAAATGATTTTAATTCTCTAAAAGCTTTATCTCTATTATCTTCTCTTATTTCAACCGTTTTAAGTCCAATTTCAATCATTTTTTTGAGATCAAGAGATATATCATGTTCAAGAATTATGCGGACAAGTCCTGTTGCCTGACGCCTCAGTGCAAATGGATCCTGAGACCCTGAAGGAATATTATCAATCAAAAAATGACCGGATAGATTAAACAGCTTTTCAGCAATTGATAATACTGTGCCTATTTTACTTTGAGGAAGTTTATCTCCAGCAAAGCGCGGCATATATTGTTCAAATATTGCTTCAGCTGTTTTTTTGTCTTCTCCTTCAAGAAGTGCATACTCTTTACCCATAAGTCCCTGCAGATTGGCAAATTCATTAACCATTTCTGTTGCCAGATCATTTTTACTCAATCTTGCTGCTCTTTTTAATAATTCTATATCTACTCTATTCCAGTTCAGTTCATCTGCAATTTTTTCAGCAATAACTTCAAGTTTTAATACTTTATTATAAACACTTCCCAGTTCCTGCTGAAAGACTATATTTTTTAAATCATCCAATCTATTCTCAAATCCATATTTTTTATCTTCAGCAAAAAAGAACTCAGCATCAGCAAGCCTGCCCCTTAAAACCATCTCATTACCGGCAATTACTTCTTTAAGGTAATTTTCACCACCATCTCTTACACCTACAAATTGATTAAGAAGTTTATCATTATTATCCTTAACGGGAAAATATCTCTGATGTTTTTCCATAGCTGTAATTAAAACTTCCTGAGGAAGTTTTAGAAAACTTTTGCTGAATTCACCCTTAAAAGCTGTTGGAAATTCAACCAGATCAACAACTTCTTCTAAAAGTTTATCTCTTATAACTGTCCTACCAGAAATATTTAGATCATCTATCTGTTTTAAAATCAAATCTCTTCTCTTTCTTTGGTTTACAATAATATAAGCATCTTCCAGCTTATTAAAGTAATTATTAACATCTTCAATTTTTATCTGTCCATCAGATAAAAACCTATGTCCTATACTGAAATTTCCACTTCGAACATCTGCAATTTCTATATCAATATTCTGGCCGCCAAAAAGAGCAAGCAGCCATTTTATAGGCCGAATAAATTCAATATCATAATTTGCCCACCGCATAGCTTTAGGAAGCGGAACTTTATTAACAATTTCTACCAGTAATGACGGCAGAATATCAACAGTATCATTTCCTTTTTCAGTTTTTTTCGCATATAAATAACCATCTTTTTCTTTAAGATCTTCTACAGTTACCCCCTGTCCTCTGGCAAATCCCTCTCCAGCCTTAGTAGGAGAACCTTTATCATCAAAAGCAATATTAACTGCCGGTCCTCGAACCGTCTCTTTTTTATCCGGCTGTTTTTCCAGCAGATCTTCCACAAAGAGAACCAGCCTTCTGGGGGTAGAATAAACATCCATATTTTTAAATTCCAGACGATTTTTATCAAAAATTTTTAGCGCAGTTTCCAGATAATCTTTACGAAATTTCTGCATTGTTTCTGCAGGCATTTCTTCTGTTCCTATTTCAAAAAGTAGTGTTTTTGTCATTTATATCAACTCCTCAATTAACTTATTCTAAATAGCTTTCTGCACATTTATGGGCCAGATCCCTAACCCGCTTAATAAAACGCGTCCTTTCAGTTACACTAATTGCTCCTCTGGCATCCAGAAGATTAAATGTATGTGAGCATTTTAAAGTATAATCATATGCAGGCAGGGTTAATCCGGAATTGACTGCATTTTCTGCTTCACTTTCATATAAATCAAACATTTTAAACAGGCTGTCTACATCTGCAATTTCAAAATTATATTTAGATTGTTCTACTTCATTCTGATGATAAATATCTCCATAGCTTACACCTTCTACCCAGTTTAGATCAAATACATTATCTACTTCCTGCAGGTACATGGCTATTCTTTCCAGTCCATAGGTTATTTCGACTGTTACAGGTTTTGCCTGAAAACCTCCAACCTGCTGAAAATATGTGAACTGAGTTATTTCCATACCATCAAGCCAAACTTCCCATCCCAGGCCCCAGGCTCCCAGGGTTGGAGCTTCCCAGTTATCTTCTACAAATCTAATGTCGTGTTTTTTTGGATCAATTCCCATTGCCCGAAGGCTGTCTAAATAAATATCCTGAATATTATCAGGGGAAGGTTTCATAATTACCTGATACTGAAAATATCTCTGCAGCCTGTATGGATTGTCACCATATCTGCCATCAGTCGGTCTTCTACTGGGCTGAACATATGCTGTATTCCATTCCTCTGACCCCAAAGCACGCAGAAATGTTGAAGGACTCATTGTACCGGCCCCTACTTCAATATCATATGGCTGTTCTATTACACATTTCTGCTCACTCCAGAATTTATTTAAAGCAAAAATTATTTCTTGAAAATTCAATTCAAACACTTCCCTTCTATCGTTATTAAAACTTTTTTTGATATAGTATTTTTTAAAAATCTCCATTCATGCTCTGTAAATCATAAAGAAATGAAAGAGATTTAGGTTTTAAATCAAGATGATAGGCAATAAAATCTTCTGTTAGTAAAGAAACTTTTTTTAATATCCTGCTGTCAATTTCAATATCTTTGTCGGCAATATCTGCAAAAGTTGAATTTATAAATTTCGCAAAAACAATAAATTCTTTCCTGTTGAACTTTCTGTAATCTATATTATACTTTTCTTTACAGCTTCTGCAAATAACTCCTCCATGTTCAATATTAAAATAAATTTTATTGTAATCAATCTGTTCATTACAATATGAACATTTTTTTAATTCTGGTTTTATTCCCAACAGAATTAAAAGCTTTGTCTTAAAAAAAATAAAATAAAACAGAAGTTTTTCCTTTTCAGTATTATTCATTTCCTTTAATATTAGGGCCAGCAGTGAAAAAAGGGCCAGATCTTTTTCATCTTCTAGCCCTACCCTCTCTATATATTCTGATACCACACTGGCATATGCCATATAATCCAGATCTTCTCTGAGCCTGGAATTCATTTCTATTGATTCTATATAATTAATACGTGCCAGAGATTTACCCTTATATAAAACAAAATTATGATAGCTGAACGGCAGTACAAGTCCGGAACGACTTTTAATTCCTTTGCGGGCTCCTCTGGCAACAGCCTTTATTTTACCTCTTTCTTTTGTATACATAGTTATGAGGCGATCAGATTCTCCTAAATCAAATTGTTTTAAAACAACGCCTTCTGTTTCAAAAGAAGCCAAAGTTTATTCATCTCCATCCTCATCTTCATCTTTATTCCCGGTTACTATTGCAACTCCAGAACTGGCTCCAATTCTGTTTGCTCCAGCATCCAGCATTTCAAGTGCCTGTTTAAAGTTTTTTATTCCACCAGCTGCTTTTACCCCTACATCTCTTCCTACAGTTTTTCTCATTAAACTAACATCTTCCACCCTTGCTCCATAACTGCCAAAACCAGTTGAAGTTTTAACAAAATCAGCTCCAGCAGATTTTGCAATCTCACATGCCTTTACTATTTCTTCTTCATTTAAATAACAGGTTTCCAAAATAACTTTAACAATTATATCAGAACTTACCCCTGCTTTTTTTGTTGCATCAACAACTGCTTTTATATCTGCCTGAAACAGCTCATATGCCCCCGACTTAAAAGCACCTATATTCATAACCATATCTATCTCCTGTGCACCAAGCCTTATTGCATTTCTGGTTTCAAAAGCCTTTGTTTCAGTAGTATTGGCTCCCAGTGGAAAACCAATAACAGTACATATCTTAACAGAACTTTCCTCCAGAAGCTTGGCAGATAAAGGAACATATATTGGATGAACACAAACGGATGCAAATTCGTATTCACTTGCTTCCTCACATAATTTTTTGATATCCTCTACTGTTGCAGTAGGATTTAAATTGGTATGGTCAATCATCTTTGCCATATCACGTGGTTTGATCGCCATTAAAAATTCACTCCTTATTTTCTCAAGTTAATATTATTATTCTGCAAAATATAATATTATCCTGCATTTAAAGCAATTTTTCCATTAAAAGTGATGCCATTGTGAAATAAATAAACAATCCAGATATATCTATTAGAGTGGTAATAAATGGTCCAGCCGCTACGGCAGGATCTGCCCCAAAATATTCAACAATAAAAGGTATGGATGTTCCTGCTGTTACAGCTGTAATCATTGTTACCAACATTGAAAATCCAACTACAAAAGAAAGCACCAGATTCTGATGCCAGAAAAATGTAATTAAAAATAGAGAAAATGATATAAGTATTCCCATTACTAAACCAGCTTTAAGCTCACTAAAAAGATGTTTAACAAAATGTGAAAAATCAAGTTCTTCTGTTGCCAAACCTCTCACAACAACAGTTAAAGACTGGGTTCCCACATTACCTCCCATATCCATCAAAACAGGGATAAAAATAGCAAGTGTAACGATAGACTGCAGTGAAGCTTCAAAACGATGAATTACAGTCCCTGACAGAAGATCACCAATTAAAAGTATAAACAGCCAGGGAATTCTCTTTT